>JBDSPT010000108.1:0-2604 GCA_039930205.1 Opitutus sp.
GGGAACTCCGTGGTACTTTCGCTGGCAGTCCGCTGGCGGACGCTCCGGCGCGAGCGAGTGCGCTGCCTACGTCGCCTTTGCGAGAAGCGCAGCGACGAGGCAGTCCAAGCTGGACTGCCACGTCCCCGACTCGTCGGAGGCTCTCGCAGTGACACGGGGGTGAGGAGCGGTCACCCGGTCACTTGAACTGCTCGAGCACTAAAGCGGCCAGAAGAAGGGAATCAGCAGCGAAGCCAGAATACAGTGCAGCACGTTGAGTGGGAGCCCGATTCTAAGAAAATCACTGAAGCGATATCCCCCTGCCGTGAAGACAAGCGTGTTGGTTTGATAGCCGATCGGCGTCGCGAAGCATGCTGAGGCACCCAGCGTGACGCCGATCAGGAACGCCCTGGGATTCGCGTGCAGGATGTGCGCGGTCTCCACCGCAATGGGCACGAGCAGCGCCGCGACCGCGTTGTTGGTCAAAAAATTCGTCAGGACAGACGTGACGAGAATCCAAAGGCTCAACGCGATCCATGGCCCATACGGTGCAATGTGCGGAACCAGCCATTGCGCCGCGTCCGCGGCAGCATTCGTCTTCTCGAGCGCGAGCCCGATCGTCAGCATGCCGGCGATCAGGAAGAGGCACGGCCAGTCAATCGAGCGGTAGGCTTCTTCCGAGTCCACGCAGTTCGTGCTCACTACGACGACGGCCGCCAGGAGGGCTGCGACCGCGACGGGAAGAATTTGGAACGCGCTCAGCCCCACGACGGCGAGAACCGCAAGCCCGGCGATCCAGCGCTTTTTTCGCCTGAATCGTCGCTGGCCTCCGGCGAGTACGAGCAAATCGTTTCCCTGTCTCACCGCGGAAATCGCACTCTCGCTCGCCTCGATCAGGAGCACGTCGCCCGATCGCAATGGAATTTCAGTCAGGCGGTCGCGGAGATTCTCTCCCCGACGATGCAGCGCGAGCACGATGATGCCGTGCTTCGTGCGCACTTCTGCTTCGGAAATCGAGTGACCCGCAAGGCGGGACAGGGGGCCGACGACGCATTCCACGAGACGATTCTCCTGGGGGTTGCCCAAGGCGAGGTCGGAGGATTTCGAATGAATTTCAAGACCGCGACGTTCGCTCATGCCAGTCAGGCCCGCGGCATCAATCCGAACGCGCAGTCGATCGCCTGCCGCCAAACGAAGGCTGTTGAGATTTGAATCGAACGTTTTGCCTCCCCGAATCACCTGAAGCACGCGCCCACTCTGAAAGGAACTCGCGAGCGCCTTGTCGGGCGACTGGCCGACCAGCGACGAACCCATGGGAACAAAGGCTTCGGTCAGGAACTCGCGCTCCGAAGCACCGTCCAGCAAGGAGGTCATCGTTTCGCGGTGAGGGAGCAGTCGTGGGGCGAGGATGAAAAGGTACGCGAACGCGACCGCCCCGAGAACGAGCGCCACGGGCGTCATTTCAAACATCGTAATGGGCGCCATTCCGGATCGGACGCCGACAGAGCTCGCCACGAGGTTCGTCGAGGTGCCGATCAGCGTGGTGGAACCGCCGAGAATCGACGCGAACGACAGCGGAATGAGAAGTTTGGATACCGCGAGGTGATGCCGCTTGGCGAGCGTTACGACGATCGGCAGGAACACGACGACGACCGGCGTGTTGTTAATGAACGCCGAGACGGCGAAAACCGGGGGCAGCAGCAGCATCAGCGTGAGCCACTCGGTGCGGAGCGGAAATTTCTGCAGCATGCGGCTGGCCGATTCGATCACGCCGGTGCGCTCGAGCGCCGCGCTCAGGACAAACATCGCCCCGACCGTGATGATGGCCTCGTTGCCGAAGACGGGGAACACGTCACCTGGCTTGAGCACCTGAAAGACGAGCAATGCGCAGCATGCACCCAAGGCCGCGAGATCGGGGCGCACCCGATCAGTCGCGATCACCCCGAAGGTCGCGGCAAGAACGCCCAGGACGATCCACGTCTGTAATGTCACGCGGCGATGGTCCTTGGGCGCAGTACATCGTGGCGAGCGTGGAATTCAGCGTTCAACGGCTGCGGTGTTGCGACGGGTTCGAGAATTGGATGGGTCGCTCAATTGAATGGGGCGCTCCGCCACGTCTTTTTCCCGCCGAGTCGGTGCTGCCGCATTTTAATTAAACGGTAGCTGACTGCCTGTCATTGCGAGAAGCGCAGCGATCAAGTCATCCAGCTGGATCGTCACGGCGCGTGTCGCGCACCTCGCGATGACAATGGGGGGAGGTCCGGCTCCCGTTTAAGTTAATATGCTCTCGCCCGAATGTTTCATACCCAGACCCAGGGATGAGATCGCAGAGGACACGAAACCTTCGACGGGCTCGGGACCTTGAGGTTGTCGCAACGGCGCCGATGCAGGGCGATCACGTTCGCGGAATCACGAGCCGGAAAATACTCCCCTGCGTCGGTGCCGGCTCGTAGATGAGTTCTCCTCCCAGCACGCGCAGATACGCCTTGGTAATGGCCAGTCCCAGTCCAAAGCCCCCGCGGCGCGTCTGCGTATTTTCCGCCCGAAAGAATCGGTCGGCGAGACGGGTTCGCTGTTCGGGTGGGATGCCGGGCCCATTGTCCGTCACCGAGATTTCCCAGCCTT
>JBDSPT010000109.1:0-8014 GCA_039930205.1 Opitutus sp.
TTCGTCCGGGGTTCGTATCGCAGATGCCGACCAATTCGGCATGATCCCGGTAATCACGCTCAATGGCGTCCTGGTACATTTGATGGCGCGAACCTACGCCAACGATCACGTAACGCTTCCGTGCTGAACCCGGATTGGTGGCTTTCGACTTCTCGGCACTCCAGAGCGACTGGCCGAAGGCGGCCACGCCGATGCCAGCAGTGGACAACGTTTTGACGAACGTACGACGATCAAGGGCAGTGGAATCCGGGGGAATTGGGGTGGACATGAGAAAGTGAAATGGGGCTGATGTAAGCTCTCGGCGCGGCATCTGCCGTGGGCCCGTCCTGGTGGCTAGACTAGTGAATGATTGAGTGGAGATTTGGCGAGAGCTCAAAATATTGGGCAAAAAAAAGCCCGGCGTGGGCCGGGCTGAGCATGGCGGGGAGGAGCTGCTTATTTCAGCAACATGTCTTTGACCGACTTGCCGGCCGGAATCATGGGGAGCACGTGTTCGGTGTAGGGCACAATCACGTCGAGCACGAACGGACCGTCGTGATCCAGCATTTCCTGGATTGCCTCCTTAAGTTCAGTGCGAAGATGGACGCGCCGACCTTTTACCCCGAAGCCTTCGGCGATCTTCACGAAGTTGGGATACAGGCCGCCGAGATTGTCGGGACTGCCGACGTTCGTCTCATCGCCGAGGATCGTATTGCCGCGAACACTACCATAAAACCGGTCCTCCCATTGCACGACCATGCCAAGGTGCTGATTGTTCAGGATCATCGCCTTGGCGGCGATCTTCTCAATGTGACAGGTCGCGAGCTCCTGGATGTTCATCATGAACGAGCCGTCGCCATCGATATCGATCACCTGCTTGTCGGGACACGCGACCTTCGCGCCCATCGCAGCAGGATAACCAAATCCCATTGCGCCCAGGCCAAGTGAACTGATGTAGCGACGAGGTTCATTGAAGCGATAAAACTGTGCGGCCCACATTTGGTGTTGGCCCACTCCCGTCGTGATGATCGCTTCGCCCTTTGTCAGTTCGTACAGGGTCTTGATGGCTTCCTGCGGGACGATATGCTTGCTCTCCTCGTAACCGAACGGGTGATCTTGCTTCCAGGTCGCGATCTGATCGTGCCATGGAGTCGTGTTCGGTGGAGTGAACTTGTTGGCGGACGCCAGCGCGTTCAGGCGCGTGAGGGCGTATTTTACGTCACTGACGATTGGCAGTAGAACGCCGCGCTTGTTCTTGTTGTGCTCGGACGCGTCAATGTCGACGTGCACGATCTTCGCTTGGGTGGCGAACTTGCTCGTGTCCCCCGTGATACGATCGTCGAAGCGGGCGCCGAGACAGAGCAGGAGATCGCACTGATCAACGGCCCAGTTGCCGTAAGCAGAGCCGTGCATTCCGAACCAGTGCATCGAGAGCGGATGCGTTTCCGGGAAACCGCCGACGCCCATCAAGGTTGTTGCGACGGCGATGTTGGTTTTTTCGGCGAAGGCTTTCAGCTCGTGGTGAGCTTCGGCCGAGATGATGCCGCCACCGGCGTAGATGACCGGGCGTTTTGCCTCGGCGATCAAATTCAGCACCTGCTTCAGTTGTTCATCCGAAGCATGCTGCGTTGCCATTGCGTACGGGTTTCGGAACTCAACGGTGGCGGGGAACACCGGCTGAAATTTTGCCTGCTGCACGTCCTTTGGCAGATCAATAATGACCGGACCGGGACGACCACTGCGGGCGAGCTGGAATGCTTCTTTGAATACACGCGGAAGGTCGTGCACGTTCATCACGAGATAGGAGTGCTTCACGATCGGAAGGGTCATTCCGTAAAAGTCAGTCTCCTGAAATGCCATCTTCCCGATGTACTTCGAGAACACCTGGCCGGTAATTGCGACCAATGGAATTGAGTCCATGAACGCATCAGCAATGGCCGAAACCAGATTCGTCGCGCCAGGACCGCTGGTCGCCATGCACACGCCGACCTTGCCCGTGGCGCGGGCGTAACCCTCGGCAGCGAACGATCCGCCTTGCTCGTGCCGCGGCAGGATGGTGCGGATTTTGTCCGTGCGCGCGAGCGACTGGTGGAGTTCTTGCGACGCTCCGCCGGGATAGGCGAAGATAACATCAACACCCTCGCGAATCAGGCACTCGACGACCGCGTCCGACCCCTTCATTTCGCGGCCGATTTCGGCTTGGGGAAAGGTGGCAGGAGAGGTCGTGGTTTTCATAGGCGATGGTTTGACGAAAAGAGTGATCATCTGAAACCAAGGACCGCGGCGGAGGCAAGCTTGGGAATCGGATCAGACGGCACAGACAAGGCGCGGACAGGCTGATCCGAGAATTGGCTGGCGGGCGGGCCGCTCGCGGTCGCATTTTACGTGATGCTCAAGTTGTTTTTCGTGGGTGATATAGTGGGTCGACCGGGGAGGGATATCGTGATCGAGCGCATGCGTAAATTGCGGGCGGAACTCGGCATCGATTTCGTGATCGCCAACGGTGAAAATGCCGCCGCTGGCTCAGGAATCACCGGAGTGATCGCTCGATCGCTTTTGGAAGCTGGGGTGGATGCCATCACTCTGGGCGACCATGTCTGGGATCAGAGAGGTTGGGAATCCGAGATCACGCAGATTGAACACGTGTGTCGCCCGGCCAATCTCCCGGCGTCGAACCCAGGGTGGGATCATTTGATCATCGAGTCGCGGGGTTTTCGGATCGCGGTGTTTACCGTGCTCGGCCGGCACTTCATGGGAATGAAGGCAGACTGCCCCTTCCTTTGCGCTGATCGGATGATTGAAAAGTTAAAGGCTCAAGCGGATGCGATCATCGTGGAAGTCCACGCCGAGGCGACGTCGGAAAAGCAGGCGCTTGGGTGGTATCTCGATGGACGAGTGACCGCAGTCCTTGGTACGCACACACATGTGCCGACCGCCGATGGCCGCATCCTTCCGAAGGGGACGGCCTTTATGTGCGATGTGGGAATGACTGGACCTTATGCGAGTGTACTTGGCCGGGAGATTGAGCCTGTCGTTCACAAATTCGTCGACGGGCTTCCACGACGGTTCGAAGTGGCGACTGAGGATGTCCGAATCTCAGGCGCATTGATTGAGATCGGCGCCTCGATGGCACGCGCTCAAAAAATCGAACTTCTCACGATTCGGCGCTGACGGCCTCAATTGGGCCAGCGCGTATCATGTCAGCCAAGCTGACTTTCCGCGATCAGGTGTGGACGACGCCTGCTTCTTCGTAAGCGCCCAGATGGCGGTAGCGTTCGTAGCGGGTGTTCACAAGCTTCGTGGTTGATAGTCCGCGGAGGTCGTTGAGGTGTTTTTGCAGCGCGTATTTGAGCGCCGCGGCCGATTGAGCAGGATCGTTGTGAGCGCCGCCAACAGGCTCTGCAACGACTTCATCCACGACTGACAGTTTCTCCAGCGTCGCGGCGCTGAGTTGGAGCGCGTCTGCAGCCTTGGATGCCGCGGCCCGGTCTTTCCACAAAATGGCAGCGCAGCCCTCAGGCGAGATGACGGAGTAGTAGCTGTTCTCGAAGATCAGAACGCGATCGGTGACTCCGATGCCAAGGGCGCCCCCTGAACCGCCCTCGCCCACAACAACGGCAATGGAAGGAACGCGTAGCATCGCCATCTCACGCAAGTTGACGGCGATGGCTTCCGATACGTGACGCGCCTCGGATTCGATTCCTGGAAAAGCGCCCGGGGTGTCGATAAATGTGAGAACGGGAAGACTGAATTTTTCCGCAGTCTTCATCAGCCGAAGCGCTTTTCGATAGCCCTCCGGCTGCGGCATCCCGAAATTGCGCAGGATATTCTCCTTGGTGTCGCGGCCTTTTTGCTGGGCGATGATCATGACCGCTTCACCATTAAAAAAAGCCGTGCCGCCAACCAACGCGCGGTCATCTCGGAACTGACGATCGCCGTGAAGCTCCTGAAAGTCCTCACACATAATGCCAACGTAGTCCAAGGCATAAGGCCGCTTCGGATGCCGCGCGATCTGGACTCTCTGCCAGGGCGTGAGGTTGGCGTAAATCTCGCGCTGGGCCTGGGAGATCTTGTGCTCGATCGCCGAGATCTCGTTTGAGTTGTTGATGCCTCGTTCGAGTGATTTTTGATGCAGGCTCTCCAGTTCCTTAGCGAGTTCTCGTAGGGGTTTCTCGAACTCGAGGGAATAGGCCGGCTTATCCATAGATCGCAGGTTACGGTCGGCTAAGATTGAGTGTCAATCGGCCGCGAACGAGCCGACGGAGACACCCTGTGTCCACTCACGCGAGGTTCGTTGGCTGTTCGGGATTTTTGAGTTGGTCCTTCCAACTCTGAATCTTGGCTTGAGCGCCGAAATGTTCCGCGCGTGCTTTGTCGCCTCGCTCCATCCAGATGCGCGAAAGTGTCGTGTTGACGAACAGGTCTCCCGGTCGCAGCGCGTGCGCGCGCTCGCCGGCCTCGAGGGCTTCATCGAGATGACGAACGGAAAAATGGACCTCAGACAATGCGTGCCATGCTTCGAAGGATTGGGGCGCTCCTGCCGTGGCCTGGGATAACTTGATGAGCGCCGATTTAGTATCGCCCGACGCATAGTCTGCAGTGGCGTCTTCGATCAAAGTTTGGAGTTCGTCGGGGATCATGCGTACGTCTCATCATTAGCGCGTCGCGTGATTTGCCAAAAGAAAAGGACGGCCGTTCGGCCGTCCTGATGATTGCGGGTTTCTCCGAGGGGACTTCAGGTCTTTTGGCCTGCTTCGACAGTGATGCGAAGCGTGACCTCGTCACCCAGGGCCTTGCTGAGCATGGCCGGACCAGCGACTCCGAAATCAGACTTCTTGAGTTTTGTCGTGCCCTCCCATCCGGAAAGCTGGCCTTTCTGGCCGGGTCCGAATCCGAGTAGTGTCATCTGCAACACGACGGGTTTCGTGACGCCATGGACGGTGAGATCGCCTGCGACGTCGAACGTATCTTCACCGGTTTTTTTCCACGAGGCGCTCTTGAACGTCGAGGTCGCGAACTTTGCCACGTCGAAGAAATCCGGACTCTTGAGATGATTGTCGCGCTTCTCGTTGGCAGTGCTCACGGAATCGACGTCGATCACGACGTCGACCGAACTTTTCTCCAGGTTTTCGCGGTCGACCGTAATGGTGCCGTTCACTTTCGTAAACGAACCAGGCACCTTGCTCACAAAGTGCCGAATCGAGAACCCGACCGAGGAGTGAACCGGATCGATAACGTAGGTTTCAACGGCAGCTGATGCGATGTTGACCGCTGTAACGAGGAGTCCTGCGACAAGAGTGAGTTTTGTCTGTGATTTCATTTGTTTATGGATTCGTAAACGCCCGAGGGCAGGCGTCGGAAGAAAACCGACAGATTTTTAATTGCAACTATAGAGATTACATTTGTTGCGTCCTACAGGATTAGCATCGCGTCCCCGTAGCTGAAGAACCGGTATTCGTGGTCGATGGCACTTCGATAAATTTCCTTTAGCCAATCGATGCCGTCAGTTGATCCGGGAGTAAGGAATGCAGCGACGAGGCAAAGGAGGGTGGAGCGAGGTTGGTGGAAATTCGTAATCAGCGCATCGATTCCGAGAAACGTGCAGGGCGGATAGATGAAGATCGACGCTTCGGCCATGTAGGGCGTCGAAGAGGCCTGGGAAGGATTCCGGGATAGAAAGTCCTCTATGGTGCGGACGGTTGTCGTTCCAACGGCAACGCGTCGGCCGGATTGCTGGGAAAGCAAAGCTGCCTGTGTAGTTGGGGGCATTTCATACAGTTCCCGGTGAATAATATGATCTGGAATGTGCTCGACGGTGATTGGCTTGAACGTGCCGAGACCGACGTGAAGCGTTACATCAGCCGTGGTCACACCAATCCGGGCGATGTGCTCGAGAACATTCGGAGTGAAATGAAGACCGGCGGTCGGTGCCGCGACTGCGACCTGACGTGACGGATTGGCGTAAACGGTTTGATACCGCTCAAGGTCGCGCGCGCGTTCGGAGTGGTCCGGATCACATCCTGGAGTGCGTCGAATGTACGGCGGTAACGGGACTTCCCCAAATTGATTCGCCACTTTCGTGATCGAGTCCCCTGAAGTTGTTGTGAACCCCACGAGCGCGGACCCATCGTCAAACTTTTCGAGTATCCGGCCGCCGAATGCGTGATCTTTGTGATGGAAGATAGCCCCGACGGGTAGCTTCTTGCCTGGCCTCATCAGGCAACGCCAAACATTCTCCTCCGAAGCAGGGGAGAGAAGAAAACATTCCACGTTTCCGCCAGTTGGTCTGAGCGCACGAAGTCTGGCGGGCAGCACGGCTGCGTTGTTGCGAAAAAGCGTGTCACCGGAGCGGAGGAAGCTGGGTAGTTCGGTGAACCGATGATGAGCTATCTTGCCAGACTGACGATCGACAACCAGTAACCGAGATTCGTCCCGTCGTTCAGCGGGTTTTTGGGCAATGAGATGCTCCGGCAGATGGTAGTCGAACAGAGCAGTAGACAGCGGAATCACGCGATTCGACTAGATCGATCCGGTTAACTCGGCGCTAGGGAAAACATCACCTGGCTGGCCACCGTTGGTATTTGAGGCTTGCGCCCGGGTCAGCGCAGGGTTTCTTCCCGCTTTCCGTCAGTCGCCGACATAGCTCAGTTGGTAGAGCAGGTCATTCGTAATGATCAGGTCATCGGTTCAAGTCCGATTGTCGGCTCCACTTCCGCCGAACTTGATCAGTTGTCTTGGATATGGGAGTCCGGTAGCCCGCCCTGGAGTTTGCGGTGCAGCTTGATGGCTTCGATTTCTACGCGGAGTTGCCGGTTAAAAATCGTGAGTCGTGCTCCGATGTTGAGCGTTTCCAACAGCTTCTGCTTTATGGAATGATTGTCGCAGAGGCTGAAGGCAGCTAGGTCAACAAACGTTTCGGGATCGCCAACTTTGCCCAAAAAATCAGTGATCTCGACCGGCATCGGCGCCCCTAGCTTTTGCTTCAAACGAAGGAGTCGCGCCATCTCGAAACGCAACCGTCCGTTTTCTTCCTCCGCACTCTGTTCCGCTTGACTAGTCAGAACGCGGACGCGGACGCGACGATACGGCTCGTCAGTCAAAATCTCCATGAACTCGACTCGACAGAGACCCTGCAGCAACAAGTTTGAAGTCCCATCGCTGTTTTCCTGGCAGGCGCGGATGATGCCCACGCTTGCGATGCGGTGTGGCGGTTCGAACTGATTCTCAAGGCCGATGAGCTTCTCGTTGAGCCCTGCGACTGCAAACAGGCGGTTCGAAGCCAAAACGTCGCGGAGCATCTGTCGATAACGCGGCTCGAAGATATGGAGCGGCATCAACGCTTGGGGAAAGAACGCCACATTCGGAAGCGTCATGACTGCGAGTTCGTCGGGAAGTACGATGTCCAGTTCCACATCCCGACCTTACCGAGGCGGCATAAAACTTCAACTGCAGTACGGAATGTTACATACTTCTCCATGCCGAGCTCTGCTTCCGCCGCGACGGATCACCTTTGCGCAACCCCCGTG
This sequence comes from Opitutus sp., assembly GCA_039930205.1. Taxonomy (GTDB): domain Bacteria; phylum Verrucomicrobiota; class Verrucomicrobiia; order Opitutales; family Opitutaceae; genus Opitutus. Next base: position 7,506 of record JBDSPT010000109.1, read on the forward strand.
GTCACATGTGATGAGTGAGACAAGGGTTGTTCTTCATCGGGACAATTTGAGACATGATGGCGCGCGCGTGGGTGCATTTTCTGGACGACCGATCGACGGGAAAGTTTTCTACTTCCAGAAACCGAGGGAGTTGCAGGACCCTGCCTCCATGAGGCACATCCGTTGCTGAAAGGTCAGCATGAGCCGAATTTTAGGAATCGATTTAGGAACCACGAACTCCTGTATGGCGATCATGGAGGGTGGCGAGCCAGTGGTGATCCCCAATGCTGAAGGTGCGCGCACGACTCCCTCTGTTGTCGCTTTTACCAAAAGCGGCGAGCGTCTCGTCGGCCAAGCTGCGAAACGCCAGGCCGTAACTAATCCGCGCAACACTGTTTTCTCCGCGAAGCGCCTAATCGGTCGAAAATTTTCTGAGGTAAAAGCAGAAGCGGCTAACATGCCTTTCAAAGTGGTCGAGGGAAAGAACTCTGACGCCTACATTGAAGTTCAAGCCGGTGACAAAACTGAGC
>JBDSPT010000110.1:0-7489 GCA_039930205.1 Opitutus sp.
CTCCGCCGTGATTGCGAGGTGCGCGGAGTGCGAGGTGGCAGTCCACCTGAAATTTCAGAGGGATGGCCGCGTCGCTTCGCTCCTCGCCATGACACGATGAGTTCATGGTCCATCCACAGCAACGCAACGTTGGTCCGCGTCTCAGAATGACAGGCAGTTTGAGAGTTCATCGTCGTTTACCTCCCAACCGCTCGGCGTTGGTATGGTGTCTCGCGCTGACATGCATCGGTCGCGACTTTATTAAAACCCTACTACTCCGCCAGTTTCACGCGGGCGAAGCGGTGAGCGCCGAGGGGTGCCGGATCCCAGTTCTTCACCGCGGGGTGAATTCGATAGGTTCGCGCCAAAAACAGCAGAGGCGTAATTGGCGCGTCCGCCAGCAGGAGTGATTCGGCCCTACGGAAAGCGTCAAATCGCGCAGCGGGATCGAGCATCTGTCCCGCTTCATCGAGGAGCTGATCGTAATCAGTCCGCTTCCAGCCGCTCCAGTTGTTGCCATTGTTCGCGCGGAAGATGTCGAGGAAGCTAACGGGATCCGCGAAGTCAGCGACCCATCCCATCAGCGCCAATGAGTGCGACATCGTTTGCTGATTTTGAATCCACGTTTTCTGCTCGAGTGGTTCGATCGTGATTCGCACGCCCAACTCGCGCCGCCACATCGCTTGGATCGCTTCAGCGATCCGAGGATACGTCGCATCATTCAGCACCTGCATGGATACTTCAGGCAGCCTGGCACCCTGAGGAAATCCGGCATCCGCCAGGAGTCTCCGGGCTTCTGCGAAATTGTGACGGACGCCTTGGGCGGCCAGGTACCCACCGCAGTTAGGCGGCACCAGACTATCGGCCGCGAGGTAAGAACCATACATGACGTTCTTCGCAATCGCCTCGCGATCGATCGCCAGCGCGAGCGCCTGTCGCACGCGCGCATCCGTGAACGGAGGTTTCGTGACATTGAAATTCACATACAGCGTGTTCAACAGCGGCTCGATCCGCAGCAACTCCGGCGCGGCCGCGCGATACGCGGCAATTTTGCTCTTCGGCACGTCATACGTGATGTGCAGCTGACCCGCGCGAAAATCCAAATCCTCGACGTCCGCCTTCTCGGTGGGGAAGAAGATAATATGCTCAAGAGCGGTCTGAGCGGCGCCCCAGTAGTGCGGGTTCTTCGACACGACGATGCGGGCATTGGGGCTCCACTCCGTCAGGACAAATGGCCCGTTGCTCACCATGTTGCCCGCCCGGGTCCACCGGGTATTGCGGTCATCGGTCCGCCCAAATTTTTCGATCGTGGCACGATGCACCGGCATCCACGTTTGATGGGCGGTCAGCGCCGGCAAATAAGGCGTGGGTCGCTCCAGCCGGAGCCGCAGTGTGTGATCATCGAGGACGCTCGCGCCGACCTCGGAGAAATCGGTCAGCTCTCCTTTGTTGAACCGCTCGGCATTTCGAATCGGCCACAACATCGCCGCGTAAGACGCGCCAAAGGCCGGTGTGAGGATGCGTTGAAATCCGAACACAAAATCCCGTGCCGTCACCGGATCACCGTTCGACCAGCGCGCCGTGGCACGAAGATGAAACGTATACTCCATTCCATCCGGCGTGACGTCCCACGACTCGGCCACGCCAGGAAGTGCCTTGCTCGTCTGCTCCTCCAGCGTGGCCAACCCTTCGAAGAGGGCAGAGAGAACGATCGCATCGGTGTAAGCGTCGACCACGTGCGGATCGAGCGACGCCGGTTCGTTCTGGTTGCCGATGAGTAACGTCTGCGAGGCGACCCCTTGCTCTGCCGCAGTCTGACGTCGCGCGCACCCCGTGACAGTTCCCAATCCGAATAAAGTGAGCGCCAGGCATCCGACCAGAATTCGCATACGCGCCAATCTGTGAAACGACCTGGAGTGTTTCAACGTATTCGATTCCGATTCGCCTCCACGGAATCGATGCAATTGGAAGTAGTCACCGACGTGAGCCGGTGGACGCGAGGTGAGTCACGCCGGTCGTCCGTCTCACGACGCGAATTTTTCGCCGTGAACATCCCGAACCCACACCGGCATTCAACTTGAACTGGCAGGATCATGACCCGTCTGTCTCTCTTGCCGCATGGATCTCCTCACTCGGCGACAGTTCATCCGGAGCTCAGTCATCGGGGCCACGGCGTGCGCGACTTCGCGCGTCTGGGCTCAACCCGCTGGCGAGATCCTTGGCCATGGCGATTTTCGTTACCGTCTCGTTCCCGGTTGGGGCGTCCTCGATACACAGACCCCGGTAAACGATTGCCACGGTTTGGCCTGCGATCGCGAGGGCCACATTATCCTTCTGACAAATCACACGGCGAACAACGTGATCGTGTATGACCGTCGCGGTCGACTCGTGCACAAGTGGGGCACAACGTTTCCCGGCGCTCATGGGCTCTCGCTCGTCGCCGAAGAAACCCGCGAGGTTCTGTTCATCACTGATCTCGCTACGCACCGCGTCTGCAAAACCACGCTCGATGGAGAAATTCTCAACGAGTGGCGCTGGCCCGAGGCTACCGGGAAATACGAGAAGGAAGACCAGTACCGGCCGTCGTGGACGCTCCATTTGCCGAGTGGCGAATTCTATGTCCTCGACGGATACGGGCGTGATTACGTGCTGCACTATGGTGCCGACGGACAGTTTCGCCGAATCTTCGGCGGAGCCGAAGGAGGGATTGTACACTGGGGTCCGCATGCAGGCATGATCGACCACGCCACTTCGAAGGATCCCTCGTTGCTCATCGCGATGAGCGATCAACAGTACTTGCTGCGTCTTGGATTGGACGGTGCCAGGCGCCAGCAGATCGATCTGCCCGGGGGGAATCCGCGACAGATCCGCCGCTATGGAGACCATTACTTCGTCGCCCATCTTGGCGACAACTGGCCGAAGGATCGCAACAGTCGGGGATTCGTTTCCGTACTCGACAAACACTTACGAGTCGTGGCCAACATCGCCGGCTCCGCGCCCGTGTACGATGACAACGGCCGCCTGCAAGTGATGCGTCACGAACAAGACATTTTTCAACACCCTCACGACCTGCTCGTGGATGGCGACGGCAGTTTGTTTGTGGCACAGTTCAGCTCGGGCCAGACCTACCCGCTGAAATTCGAACGCGTATAGCGCGGTTTTTCGGCCAGGCCGGCAATTCTACCCGAGGTCAACGCCAGCCGTGTTAATCCGTTCCAGGACGGTGACCAATTCCTGAACGCGAACGGGCTTGCTGACGTAATCGTTCATCCCCCAGGCCAGACAATTTTCGCGATCTCCTTCCATGGCGTTCGCGGTCATCGCCACGATGTAGATATTCCGCTGAACCGTTCCAGAACGGATGGCGCGCGTGGCTTCGTAGCCGTCGAGCACTGGCATCTGGCAGTCCATCAAGACGACATCGTAAGTCTCTTTGGCCAGAGCAGCGAGCGCCTCCTCGCCGTTGCTCGCCGTATCGAACGTGTGCCCCAGCTTCTGTAATTGCGCGGACACGACACGCAGGTTCACGGCGTTGTCTTCGGCGATCAAGATCCGCAACCCATTGCCGACCGTAGGCTCAAGCTTCGTCACCGGCGCAATCGCAACGGTCGCTGCATCGGGACTCAGCGCCTTCATCATCGCGCGCGCAAGTTCACCCTGACGCACCGGCTTCATCAGCGCCTGGGTTAATCCGAGCGCGACCAATTCCTCGGGACGGAAACGGCGATCAAGCGAGGTCAGCATGACCATCCGCACACTATTGATTTCGGCGTCCGCGCGGATCGCCTCCGCCAGCATCACTCCGTCCATCTCGGGCATCTGGTAGTCCACGACGACGAGTTCATACGGCGAGTCCGTCCCGGCTGCCTCGCGGAGAGCCGCCAACGCTTCCGCGCCGCTCGCCACCGCGGTCGCATTCGCGCCGTGTGCCCGAATGTAGTGCAAGACGATCCGCCGATTCGTCGCGTTGTCATCAACGACCAGCACCCTCGTGTCGCGAAGAACGGCGATCTCCGCCAGTGGCGGCTCCGCGCCGGCCGGCTGCCGCTTGAATGTTATCACCAGCGAGAACACCGATCCTTCGCCCGGGCTGCTGCGCACATCCAGTGTCCCGCCCATCAACGTTACGAGCTGACGGCTGATCGCGAGGCCAAGGCCCGTCCCGCCGAAACGGCGTGTCGTCGACCCGTCGGCCTGAGTGAACGGCTGAAACAATTTCTGCCGGACTTCCCCGGTCATGCCGATGCCCGTATCGAGGACTTCGATGCGCAAGGTGACCTCATCGGAGCTTTCACCGAGCAGTAAAAGCGCCATGGAGACATCACCGCGATCCGTAAACTTCACCGCGTTCCCGAGCAGATTGAGGAGGACTTGCCGCAACCGGCCCGGGTCGCCGCGCAGCTTGCACGGGAGGTCGTGCGGGATCAGGCCGGTGAGTTCCAGACCCTTTTCGTGTGCCTTGGAGGCGAGGAGCTCGATCGCACCATCGAGCACCTCGCGGAGATCGAAATCGGTTTCGTCAATATCGAGCCGTCCCGCTTCGATCTTCGAAAAATCCAGAATGTCGTTGAGCACCGTCAACAACGAATCCGCGCTTTGATTCACCGTCACCGCGAAGTCTCGCTGCTCGTCCGTGAGCGTTGTCGTGAGCAGGAGGTTGGTCATGCCAATCACGCCATTCATCGGCGTGCGGATCTCGTGGCTCATGTTCGCGAGGAACGCACTCTTGGAACGAGTCGCCGCCTCCGCCGCATCACGAGCGCGCGTGAGTTCTTCCTCGATTTGTTTCCGCGCCGTGATGTCGCGCGCAACCCCCAGAATTCCATTTTGCTGCCCCTGCGCATTGAGCCGGCGCGCACTGACTTCGATCCACACCGGGGACATGTTGCCGGGGCGAAGTTGCACTTGAACCGTCACGCTTTGCTGACGTCCCTGGCACAGATCCTCCCAAATACACCCGGTCGAATCGTCGAATTGTACGAGCGACTTGAATACTATCCCGCGTGCCGCCGATTCTGTGCAGCGAATCAACTGCTCGCCCGCGGGATTTAACGACGTGAACCTGCCCGCTTCGTTCAGGGTGAAGATCGCATCGCTGGCCTGCGCGATGATTGCGCGATGGTCTTCCTGCAACCGGGCTTCCCGCCCGACCTGCTCTCTGATCACGGAGGTCTGCTGGTTCACCTTCCGCCGCAGTAAACCAAGCCACGTCAGCGCGGCGAGGACGCCACCGCCCAACAGGGCCACGACCGACCAGGCCCGATCCGGGGTCCACCAGGGCGCGGCCGTCAGCAGCACCACATCGTCGTTCGTTCGCAGAACAAGGTCGAAGCCGACCGGCTGGTTGCGCTCGTCGAATCGCAGGCGATACACGCCCGTGATTTGCACCGTCGAACCAATGGTCCAGCGATTCACGTCGAGCAGATTTGCAGCGGCGAGCTCGGCCTCGAAAGGGTGTCCCGTCGATTGCAGAAGAAAATGGATGGAGTCGGCCAGAGGCGAAACATCAAGGAGCGTGCCCGTAACCCGGACGACGTGCTGATCGAGCTCCTCGTGCAGAACAGCAAGCTGGACGGGCTCGAGTTTCTCGATGCGAACAGCGGGCGGGCGGGCGCCGCCAACGCGACGGTAAATCGCTTCCCGCAGGACAGCGCGACCACCTTGCCAGCCGGGCAGACCGACGGCTTCCACTTGTTCACCGATGCCTACAATTTCATTCGAACGGCTCAGGACCAAGAGGCTGTCCGCTTCGTCCCCAATAACCAGGGAATGTCCTGGCCGCTGCAGCGACATCACACCCGTGACCCGCGCCCGCTTCGAGTTAGTGGGACTAAAGCGCTGCAACCCACCGACGCTGATCGCCGGAACCGCGAACGGATCGACGGGAGCAGGATCCTCCACGACGACAGCGTCTGATCCGCTCAGCCAAAGTTTGATGCCCGCCAGTCGATTCCGTGCGTTCAACCGCGCCGTACAAATACCGCGAACGCTGACAAGCGCTCCTTGGGTCGCTTGCAAGCTCCGATCGACCGGCACCGTTGCAGTGAACTCACCTGCGTTGGTCACCAGAGTGAGTTCCGTCCACTCACCAAGATCGGAGACCTCGCGGACAAACCCGCGGAGTTCGACGAATTGAGCTTCTTCGACGCCCGTGAGCGCTTGATCGAGCGTGATCCGGCGGGGCGAAGGCAGCGCGCTGGCTTGGTCCAAACGAATACGCGTCGCGCGAACTGCAGGAGCGTATCCGTTTTGAAACGTCTCAGCGGTGAGGTTGATGCCGGAACCGATGGCCGGCGCTGCTTCACCCGGTGGCGTGACTACGGCAACTCCGCCGCTGGCATCGTTCACGAAAAAGCGATCTACCGTCGGATGCGACCAGACCACCACGCCGCGAAGTCGAACCGGAAATTTCTGGTCCGCGGCTTCCGGTGATAGCTCGTGCACCTGCTGGGCGAGCCGGAGCCGGGATCGACTCCGCGTTCCAGGCGCAGGGGAGTTGGAGACCGCGTAAAGTCCGTCCAAAATCATCCGACTCTTGTCTCCCGGCTGAAAGAATCCGATGGCGTCGACAGACGTCCCAGCAGCGACCGGGCGAATCTGCGCGTTTTCGACCTGCACTTGGCCGGTGTCGTCCCGGATCGTGAGCGAGCGCCCGGCTTGCTGCTGCTGGACGGCACCTTGAATCCGCACCCATTGTGCCTCCGCGAGATCGTTCAGTTTCTCGACCGGCGTGACCGGCAGCGCCCATCGCGCATCGCTGGTCAAGCGGTTGAGGCGTGTGAGATGCGCCGTACCCGGAATCCACAAACTTGATTCGGTGATCGCTCCCGACGGATCCATTTTCGACGCCAGCACACCGGTCGCATTGATGAATGTCCCCTCGAGCATAGGCATGGGCTCCGTCGCTTCGAGCAGGAGGTATGTCGTGATCACGTACGAGCCGGCGATGACTCGCAGCCGCAGGTGCCGCGCGTCGAGTTCCTCCTGGGTGTCGACATAGCCATGGGTGCGGACCCAGTTGCCATTTTTAGGCAGCGGCGCATCGCGCTCGGACGACATGTCGACCGGAGCTGGCCAGCTCTTTTCGCTCAAGATGTCGATCTTGGCATTTTCCAAGGAGAGTGCGGATCCTGCCTGGGTTTCGAGGCTGAACCGAATTTTTTGACCCGACTTCAGTTTCGGATGTTTGGCAGCTTCGGACAGATAGACGTCAGCCCCCTGCGCGGTGAGTCCCCAGCAAACATTCCACTCTGTATCTACATACAGGACGATGAGATCAGTCGTCACTTTCGCTGACGTGCCTTCAGGTAAGGCCCAATAATCAGAGAAGGTAACCTCCACCGGACGGTTCAATCCTTCGCTCGCTCTGGCGTCGACCATGCCTGGCGCCGCGGAACCTAACGGGCCCACCAGCACGTTGCCGAGCGCAACAATCCGCGTCAGGGATTGGCGAAACTGACCAGGACAGCGACCTACGTGAACCGGGGCGGAAAGAGATAACATACCACAT
>JBDSPT010000111.1:0-7792 GCA_039930205.1 Opitutus sp.
GAAACCGCGTGACCCCGACGCGAAAGATGAACGGCAAATCCAGTCCCCCAAGCCCCCGCTCCAATCACCACAAACGTCATGCTTTCTGGATATGCAATCTACCCGGAGAATACACCAAAACTTTTCAGCGGCCGCATCTTCGGCTCGGGTTATGCCTCGGCGCCAGTTCCGATCGACAGGACTTTAGCTCGATCAAACGACGGGGGAACCGCTGAGATTAGTCTATTTCAGGAAGGCCGGAATCTTTTCTCCCGCAATCATCTGCTCAAAGGTCTCCCGAGCATTGATCAACTCGAACGTGCTACCTTGGACGAGAACCTCAGCCGCCATCGCCCTGGCGTTGTAGCGATTGGCCATCGCGTAGCCATACGCGCCAGCGCTCATGAATGCGACCAGTTCTCCCTCTCCCACCTCTTGGATCTGGCGGTCCTTGGCGAAGCAGTCGCCACTTTCACAGATTGGCCCCACCACGTCGGCGACCAGTGCCCGCCGTGAACTGTCGCGGTGCACCGGTACGATCTCATGGAAGCTGTCGTACATCGCGGGGCGGACCAAGTCGTTCATGGCTGCGTCAACGATGAGGAAATTCTTCCCAGCCCCCCGCTTCATATGTTCAACGCGTGATACCAGAACCCCCGCGTTGCCCACCATAAACCGTCCATGCTCGAGCAGTATCTTCAGTCCAAGTGGCGCTAACAGCGGCGTCAGTGCCTCGCCATAGGTTTCTGGCGTGAGCGGACGTTGATCAACCGGCTGCGCGTCCCACCAGGCCGCCTGACCACTTGCGAGAGCATCCTTGTATACGATGCCCATGCCACCACCGATGGAGAAATAGCTGATCCCATAGTTCGCCTTCAGATCAGACACGAACGGCGTCACTTTCTTCACCGCCTCAACGAACGGCGCAACCGACGTGAGCTGGGAACCGATATGCATCTGGACTCCCTTGATCTGGATATTCTTCAACTTCGCGGCCGCTTCATACGCCGCGAGTGCATTGGCCAACGGGATACCAAACTTGTTGCCGCTCTTACCCGTCGTAATTTTGGCGTGCGTATGGGCGTCAACATCAGGATTAACGCGAACTGCGATCGGCGCTTTAACGCCAAGGGTCCCTGCGACATGATTGATGCGGGCAAGCTCGGGTTCGCTTTCCACGTGAAACGCGAAGATCCCCTGTTCCAGTGCGAGTTTGATTTCAGCTTCCGTCTTGCCGACGCCCGCGAAGACACTGGTTTTCACATTCCCGCCTGCGGCGAGCACGCGCTTGATCTCTCCTCCACTGACGAGATCAAACCCGGCGCCCAAGTTCGAAAACAACCGGAGGAGGGCGAGATTGGAGTTCGCCTTCATGGCGTAGCAGATCTGGAGATCCAAACCCGCCAGGCTGTGCCGCAATCGCTGAAAATTATCCGTGACCGTTGAGGCGCTATAAACGTACGTGGGTGTTCCGTACAAACGGGAGATCGCGGCGAGATCGACGGACTCGCAATGGAGATCTTGGCCAGAGTAGCAGAAGTGGTGCATGTGGGAGCTCGGAAAAAGGCGTGAAAGTCGGACGTTAGCGATATTCCCCTTGAAAAAACGATATCAAATTTCCGAGATGAGCCGATACACTCCTCTGTGCTGCGCTTTCTGCTCAATCTCTGTCGTCGACCTGCCATCCGTTTCGGATTGGCGAAGGATCCGCGCAGCATTCGGCGCAACCCGTCTTTCGCCAGTTTTCTGGCGCAAAGTAATCGCGGCGGCCACGAGATGGATCGCCACGATGCCATGCTCAGGGGTCGGAAAGTTTTTCGCCAGTTGATCATCGTGGTGCTCACTGGTGGTGGAGCTTGGGTCTTGGTGGAGAGCGCACGGGCGCTTACGATGTTCTGACTCAGCGATCCGATCGCTGATGGGTTCGCGAGTCGTCGGCCGCGGTCGCAGTCTTGCAGTTTAGCGCAGGAGTGCCATCCGTGATCCACCCATGACGCTGTTCCGCCCCACCTACGTTGCCTTCGCTCTCGTTTCGTTGTTCCTCGCCGGATGTGCCGGCGCCGGAAGTGCATTTCGAGGTGGACTAAGCGTTTCCCTCGTCGATTTTAGTCCGACCGAGGCATCGCTTTTGGAAAGTCGGGGAAAGCTCACGCTCCGCTTCACGAACGAAACCATCGCGCCGCTCGGGTATTCGGGGTCTACCCACAAGCTTTTCTTGAACGGGCATTACGTCGGAAAGGCGGTGAGTGATCAGCCGTTCGGCGTACCTCCGCTGAATACGGTCACCCAAGATGTCACCGTAAACTTCGAGAACCTCGCTTTGGTGCGGCAGCTGATTTCGGTGCGCGATACGCAAACCGCGGCCTATCGATTGGAAAGTGTACTCTTCCAGACGGTCTACGAAGACAAGTATCAGATCAAAGTGACCTCGGAGGGCGCACTCGATCTGCGAAGCCTCGCCAGCGAATTCAAGTGATGACGGTCCGGAGCGCTGCCTGATTTATTAACGAAAAGGCGGCCCCCACAAGTGCTGGATTCTTCGAGCGCGTTGCGAAGACCGCCCCAGTGCAAGCAGGCAGCTAATCAGACCGCCAACTTAAATCGGGGAATCGGCGCCCGACCCGGCATTTCACCTCTTCGGCGAGCAGGAGCATACCGATTGAGCTGACGAAGTGAGTTGCCGTAATCGGCCGTGAGCACACCGCCGAAGCCGACGATGAAGAGAAGCGATCCGGAAAGTTCGAGACTAAACGGGCCGACGAGAAACACGATGAGCGTGGCAAGGAAGGTGATGACCGGGGACGTTTTCATGGGAAGTTTTGTTGTCCCAGAAAACACAATCGCCACCGGAAAGTTGCAGCCAATCCGCCAGCACGCTCGGCGTTGAAACGCTGATACAATCGCCGTGTTATTCAAACCGGCCAGACTCGAAGACCGAGTCGCCGTCGGCCTTCGCCCCCCGATCAAATCACGAGAAAAGTCCGTGCGAATCCGAACCTCAACCGCCTCCACTGGAGCCAGCAGCCGGCTCGGGTTTGAAGGAGGCGCGGAAGCTTGCTTTCAAGTAATCGCGATTCATTCGAGCGATGAAGTCGTGCGAGATCAGCTTGGGGCACGCGGCACTGCACTCGTACTGGTTGGTGCAACTACCGAAACCCATTTCGTCCATGGTGCTGACCATCGCAAGCACGCGCCGGTCACGCTCAGGTTGACCCTGAGGCAATAGGCCGAGCTGCGAAACCTTAGCGGCCACAAACAGCATTGCAGACGCGTTCTTACAGGCCGCAACGCACGCTCCGCACTGGATGCAGGACGCCGCATCCATCGCGAGATCTGCATCGGCCTTGGGCACCGGGATCGAGTTCGCGTCGGGCGCGGCGCCCGTACGGACCGTGATGAAACCGCCAGCCTGCTGAATCTTGTCGAAAGCACTGCGATCAACCACCAAATCCTTGATCAACGGAAAGGCCCGTGCGCGGAACGGTTCCACGACAATGACGTCGCCATCCCGGAAGCTGCGCATGTACGTCTGACACGTCGCGATACCAACACCGGGGCCATGAGGCTTTCCGTTGATGGTCAGCGAGCACGTTCCACAAATACCCTCGCGGCAATCGTGTGCGAAGGCGATCGGCTCTTCACCTTGTACGGTCAGCGCGTCGTTCACCACGTCGAGCATCTCGAGGAACGACATGTCGGTGTTCAGCTTCTTCGCCGGGTAGTCAACGAACCTGCCCTCGGCGGCCGAGCCCGGCTGCCGCCATACCCGAAGAGTGATGTTGATGAACTTGGCTGACGTTGCTGCGACCATGGTCTGGGTGAATGAGTCTGAGGCGGTGATGCGTGCGCTGCCTATTTATAGTTACGAACACTCATCTTCACGAACTCGTATTTCAAAGGTTCGACATTACGGAGAGGAGCCTTGTTCGCACCTTGGAATTCCCATGCAGCCACGTGCGCAAACTTCTCGTCGTCGCGTTTACATTCACCGTCCGGATACTGATGCTCCTCCCGAAAATGCCCGCCACAGCTCTCCTCGCGGGTGAGTGCGTCCAGGCACATCAGCTCGCCGAGCTCAATGAAATCTGCGACCCGACCCGCCTGCTCCAATGACTGGTTAAGAGTATTGGCGGACCCCGGCACTCTGACACTCGCCCAGAACTCTTCCCGCAGTTTCGGCAACTCCGCCAGTGCCGTCTTGAGCGAGTCAGCGGTCCGAGCCATGCCGCATCCGTCCCACATGATTTTGCCCAAACGCTTGTGGAAATGACTGACGGGCGACTTGCCGTTGATGCCGAGAAATTGCTCGGTCATCCCGCGAACTCCCTGCTCTGCGGAGCGGAATTCTGGCGCATCTGCTGATGGCCGGGTGCCCGGCTTCTGCGTCGCGAGATAATCACCAACGGTGTAGGGAATGACGAAATACCCGTCCGCCAATCCCTGCATGAGCGCGGATGCTCCGAGTCGATTTGCGCCGTGATCCGAGAAGTTCGCCTCGCCGAGTACAAACAGGCCGGGCAGGTTCGACATCAAGTTATAGTCCACCCACAACCCGCCCATCGTGTAGTGGACGGCGGGGTAAATCCGCATCGGACTCTTATAGGCGTTCTCGTTCGTGATCTCGTGATAGATATCGAAGAGGTTTCCATATCGCTCACGCACTCCCGCTTCACTCAATCGACCAATGGCGTCTGAGAAATCCAAATACACTCCGAGGCCGGTCTCTCCTACGCCACGGCCTTCGTCGCAGACGCGCTTGGCGGCACGTGATGCGATGTCACGAGGCGCCAGATTGCCGAAGCTGGGGTACATCCGCTCGAGATAATAGTCGCGATCTGCGTCCGGAATGGTGTTCGGATCTTTGCGGCAGTCCTCCTTTTTCTTGGGAACCCAAATGCGCCCGTCATTGCGAAGAGACTCCGACATCAAGGTGAGCTTGGACTGATACTCGCCACTCACCGGGATGCAGGTCGGATGAATCTGGGTGTAGCAGGGATTCGCGAAACACGCGCCGCGTTTGTACGCGCGCCAGATGGCCGTCGCGTTGGATTGGCGTGCGTACGTCGAGAGGTTGAAGACGTTACCGTACCCTCCCGTTGCCAGAATGACGGCGTCGCCGGAGTGCCGGGAAAGCTCTCCCGTGATCAGATGACGGACGATAATACCCTTCGCCTGGCCATCGACCACGACGAGATCCAACATCTCGCTGTTCGTGTGTAGATCCACCGCTCCGGCACCGATCATTCGTGATAGGGCACTGTAGGCACCAAGGAGCAGTTGCTGGCCGGTCTGTCCACGAGCGTAGAAGGTGCGGGACACCTGGGCTCCGCCGAAGGATCGGTTCGCCAATAAACCGCCATACTCTCGCGCGAAGGGGACACCCTGGGCTACGCACTGGTCGATGATGTTGACCGACACCTCCGCCAGACGATGGACGTTGGCCTCACGCGAACGGTAATCGCCGCCCTTGATGGTGTCGTAAAACAATCGATACACACTATCTCCGTCGTTCTGGTAATTTTTGGCTGCATTGATACCACCTTGCGCGGCAATAGAGTGCGCCCGTCGGGGACTGTCGTGAAATACGAAACACTTAACCTTATAGCCGAGTTCTGCGAGTGTGGCCGCGGCGGACGAACCCGCCAGACCTGCGCCCACTACGATGACTTCGTACTTCCGCTTGTTCGCCGGGTTCACCAGCTTCATCTCGGTGATATGCTTGCGCCACTTATCGGCGAGAGGACCTGAAGGGATGCCAGAATTGAGTTGAGCCATGGCGCGAAAGTTAGCGACCGATCGAAGCGGCGACGGGAGCATCGACCCGCAGGTTCAATTTGCCGAGCAGAACGGCCCCAGGAATTGCCAGATTTCCGATGAAGTACGTCGTCGCAAAAATGATACAGCTCACCCGCAGAGCACTGGACCAACGGGAGCTCCGCCAGCCGAGCGTTTGGAACATACTATCCGTTCCATGGAGCAAATGTAGGCTCAGCAGCCCGACGGCGACGATGTAGAACAACGAAACCATCACGTTCTGAAACCCGTAGATCACCATTGAATGGACATCCGCAACCCGAGTACCGGAACTCACAACGGGGAACCCCATGATATGATAGTCATGCACCATCTTGTACTCGGGCAAAGCCCCCTTGAACGTGCCAGCCTGCGCGACGCCGAGCGTGAAGTGAGCAAGATGATAAAGGATAAACGCCAATACCACGTACCCGGTCCAACGCATCATACGGGACGCAAGTGTGGCGCGAATCGTGTGCCTGACGCCATAACCCACTCGACGAGCTGCGTGGTTTTCGATCGTGAGCACCGTCGCCATCCAGACATGGACGCCCACGGCAACGAGAAGGCCTATGCGCGCCGCCCAAAGCGTGGGCCCGAGCGACTGCAGAAAATGGGAATAGCCGTTAAGGGCATCGGGGCCCGTAAATACCTGTAGATTGCCGACGAGGTGGCCAATGACGAACGCGATCAGGATCAGTCCGGAAACCGCCATTAAGAATTTGCGACCGATACTGGAACGAAAGAGATTCATCGCGAAGGGTCGATTGGAGGATGCCGCGCGGCCCGCGTAAATTCACGAGGTCCCTCGTCGTTGTAAAGAGGTCGGCGCATGGTCAGGAGCTTATTAGGCACCCTAACCGTGGAGAGAAGTCCAATGCCGAAACGGGTGAGCAGTGGATCGTGAGCCCCAAATTGGCGAAACGCTGGGTCTCACCCCCGTGCCAGCGGCTTCAGAAGAGCAAACTTGCCGCTCGCGGCAGGCGCAATCACACGACGGCGGAATGCGCTTACCCGGACGCCTTCGCCCAGAGAAGCCGCGATCGATTGCTCCGTACCTTCAGGCGCAACGTCATCGGCGACGTAGTGAAAATCCCATCGGTTTTCACTGCTTTGAATCAGGGAATAATGCCAGCACGCGAAACCTTTGGGCAACGACGCATCGACATCCTCGACCGCAACCAGCGAACCATCGGAACGAAAATGGAGGTTCGACTCTCTTCCAAGGAGTCGGAACCCAGTCGACCTCTTCTGGACAATGTCCCCGGTGTGGTAGCGCAACAGAGGCATGGCCTCGCGATCACGCGTCGTCAGATAAATCTGATAAATATCAGGCAGATCCTTCCGCCAAGGGACCAACTCGATAAACGCATTAGCGTCGATCGCTTGAGCATCGTCCTTGAAGGCCTCACCCACGAAAAGATAACCGGCTTCGGTAGAACCGTACAAGTCGACCTGCGGAGCAGGAAAAGCGTCAGCAATTCGATCCCCATGCTGGCGGCTCGCTTTGCCATACGTGAGAATCACCGCTCGGATACTGGGAACTTTGACGTTCCGTTTTTTGGCCGCACGCGCGAGTAATGAGAGGTAGACAGGCTCTCCTTCGATCACTTCAGGTTTCGTGGCCGCCAACTCGAACACGATCCGATCCCACTCCGCTTCCGGGAACGCGAACGGATCGCTCGAGAGATTCAAATACACCGTCCCATCGAAATAGCGGTGAGGAAAAGGATGATCTTCGTACGGACAAAGATTACTCGAGCAGCCCACCGGAGCCAAAACGCATTTGCGATAAGGTCGCGTAGCGAACTCACGCAGGATGGGAGAAGCGAGGTAGGCACGAGCCGTCTGCGCCGTCCACCAACCGTCTTCCATGATCACCGTCATGGGCGACTGGGTGGTGCCGCCCGTGCTCTCGTATTCAAATCGCTTGGACTGAAGACCCCGCTCGATTTCGCGGTAATCGGTGAAGAATGCTTGATGGCCCTCTGCCACGATCTCTTTTTTCGAAAGCGCCGGG
>JBDSPT010000112.1:0-7127 GCA_039930205.1 Opitutus sp.
CTACACGCGCGGACGTCGACCGGCAGACTCCGAGAACCTGCGGGCAGAGTCTGATGGCGAACCACTCACCCTACCGATGGCGGTGCTAATTAATTCAGGGACAGCGAGCGCCGCCGAAGTGGTCACGGGCGCGCTGAAGGACACCCATCGCGCGGTCGTCGTGGGCGAACGATCGTTCGGAAAAGGCTCCGTTCAATCGATCTTCTCGTTGAAGAACGGCGATGGACTTCGGCTGACCACGGCCCGCTATTTCACTCCGGGCGGTGCGAGTATTCATGAGAAAGGAATTACGCCCCACGTCGAAGTCGTGATGACTGCCGACGAGGATAGCAAATTACGCGTTCAGCAAACGCGACCCGATGTGACGGATCCGAAAGATTTCAATGATCGTTTTGGCTTCACCCCAATCCCTGATCGTCAGCTCCAGGCTGCGCAGGACGTCTTGAAAGGCATAATGCTTCTTGACGAGAGACATTCCGCCGTGGCGGTCCACTCAGGCGGATGATCCTCGCCCTGGAGAGCTCGTGCGACGAGACCGCGGTCGCTCTTTTCGACCCGGGTTATGGACTGACCGGTGAGTGGATCCACAGCCAGATTGCGCTGCAGGAAAAGTATGGCGGTGTCGTGCCTGATCTCGCGACACGGGAGCATTTAAGGAACTTCGGTCCACTGCTGCTGAAAGCTCAGGAAGCTACGAGTTTTGGGAGCGTTGCGACGATTGCCGTCACCCAAGGTCCCGGCCTGGCCGCATGCCTCGCGATCGGCCTGGCCGCGGCGAAATCGCTCGCGGTAGCTTTGCGCCGGCCCGTGATGGGAGTGAATCATCTTCTTGGGCACGCGTGGTCACCATTTATTTCGGTCCATGTTGAAGCTCCGGCAGACTTCGAGTCCCGGATGACCGCACTACTGCCTCACCTCGGGTTGGTCGTTTCGGGTGGCAATACTCTGCTGTTTAAAATCGATGAGATGCGCCGGATATCGATGCTCTCGACAACGCGAGACGACGCTGCGGGTGAGGCGTTGGATAAAGGAGCCAAGCTGCTTGGCTTGGGCTATCCGGGTGGTCCCCTGATCGAGAAAATCGCAAAGACGGGCCGGGCTGATGCGTTCGATTTCCCGCGCGGCATCGGAAAGCGCGACGAACTCGATTTCAGTTTTTCGGGAGTGAAAACAAGTCTCCGTTATCAGATTGAAAAAATGTCGGCTACCGAAGTTCAAAAGGGTCTCGGCGACCTGTGTGCAAGTTATCAATACGCCGTGCTCGATGCTTTGGTGCGAAAGACGACTGCCGCGTTGCGCATGGGCGATGGCTACTACCGCAGCCTCGGCGTATCGGGCGGAGTAGCGAATAATGGGGAACTTCGGTCGTTGCTCGCATCGCTCGCTCAGCGCCATCAGGTACCTTTCTTTGCGGCACTTCCGCAGCATACGGGCGACAATGCGGGCATGATCGCCTTCGCAGCGTGGATCGATCCGACAGGTTGCGATCAAACGTCGCAACTTGGATTGACGGTCGAGCCAGGCGCTGCGTTGGCGTCAGCCCGCGCCGACGTTCACTTGTAATCGCGGCGAAGGTTGCTCGGCAGAATTCCGAGTTCTTCGCGGTACTTTGCGACCGTGCGGCGTGCCAACGTCAGACCTTTCTCACCGAGCTTCGCCACGAGCTCTTGGTCGCTCAGTGGTGAGGCTTTGTCTTCGATCGAGACCAGGTCGGCCAGCATTTCTTTCACGCTCGTATTAGAAACGGATGCGCCACTGTCGGCCTGATATCCAGTGGTGAAGAAGTATTTGAAATCGAACACGCCATGCGGGGTCTTCATGTACTTGTTCGCAATCGCTCGACTCACGGTCGTCTCGTGAACGCCGACGATGTCCGCGATCTGGGTCATTGTGAGCGGACGCAACTGAGATACCCCCTGTTCGAAGAACGCAGTCTGAGCTTTGATGATCTCGCGGGTGATGCGCTCGATTGTTCGCTGCCGCTGTTCAATCGAATCGATCAGGAATTTTCCGGATCGCATCCGGTCGCGCAGATAATCGCGTTCCTCTTTTGACAGCGTACCTTTGGCAATCAGCTCCCGATATGTACTGGAAAGTCGGAGACGTGGAATGTAATCGCTGTTGAGGTGGATCTTCCACTCGTCTCCGTCTTTTTCCACCACCACATCAGGAACGACGATCCGGTTGTTGTCTTCGGCGAAGCGCCGGCCGGGCGCGGGATCCAGCTTGCCGATCTCTTCGATGGCAGCTTGCACGTCGTCGGCGGCCGCACCGAGTTTCCGCGAAAGCTCAGGAATCCTGCGTCGTGACAGCAGCTCGAAGTGATCTCGTAGCATTCGAGCCGCGAGCGTATCTCCGCGGCCTTTCGCGTTCAACTGAGCAAGCAAACACTCGGCGAGCGTCTGGCTGCCGATCCCCGGAGGATCGAATGACTGCAGGAGCTTGAGCGCTTCAAGAACCGTATCGTAAGGCAGACTGGTCTGCAGGGCGACATCGGATGGCGTTTGAGCGAGATAACCGCGATCATCCAGATTCCCGATGAGTTGCTTTAGGGCCTCCAGAACCGGCCCGGCCAATTCGTCGAGCACGACTTGTTGCATCAGATGCTCCTGCAGCGACGTCTCGCTGACTAACGAATCGAAAAAGTGCTGACGCTTTTCGGCGTCTTCGGCGCTGTAGGTCTGAGCGCCACCGGCGTTTGCCATGTGGTCGCGCCAGTCTTCGTCCAATTTGCCGAGGATTTCGAATTGCTTCGTGAAATCCATTTCCTCGCGATTGCCGGAGTCTTCCGGCGCGGAGGCGTTGCCATCGTCGGATTCGGTGGTGGACGATTCTCCTTCTGTACCTTCCGAATCGGCAGGTTTGTCGACGCTCTCCCCATCCATCGGCAGTTCCTCAAGCGTCGGGTTCGCCTGAAGTTCCTCCTGAATGACTGACCGAAGATCCAACGCTGCCACCTGAAGAATCTTCAGTGACTGCCGTAACTGCGGCGCGAGGACGAGAGATTGGGTCTGACGCTGGCGAAGATCGTGGCTAAAGGAGGGCCCACTCATGGATTGCGATTCGTAACGAGGCTGCTGGTTATCCTCTCAAGGGCGGAGAGGCGAAAACGGGTTGAAGTGGAGGGGGCACCAACGTTGCAGTTGAAGTGCCGAAGAGCTCCTTCAAGTAAACGCCGAGCTTCTCGTTCGTGGGGCCGTAGCGATCGCTGTAGAGGTAGAGTTCGAGGTCGTTAAGAACCTCGTACGCGGTTTGATATCGTTTGTCGCGGTCGCGCAGCAGACACTTTTGAACAATCGCTTCGAGCCGCGGATCCAGCTCTGCTCGAAGGGTCGAGAATTTCGGGATGGGAAGCGTGAGGATATTGCGACGGGTTTGAGTTCGATCAGCCGCCCGAAAGATATTTTTCCCCAAAAGTAGTTCGGTGAGCACGATTCCCAGTGGAAAGAGGTCTGCTCTCGCGTCAGTAACTGCGTAACTTGCTTGTTCTGGGGAAAGATACTCGTCCTTACCCGCGATTACCTTGCCCTCTTCGTTGTACATCAGGTCCAAAGCCTTCGCTATTCCGAAGTCGGTGAGCTTCACATCCCCCTCAAACGCCATCAGGATATTCTTTGGTCCAATATCACGGTGAACAATATTCAGATGACGGCCTTCACGGTCCAATTTTTGGTGAGCGTAGGCTAGTCCTCGCGCGATCCGCGAAACGATGAACGCTGCCAGATCGACCGGGATGGGGCGGTTCAGCGCCCTGTGCTTGTCGATGAACGTCTCGAGGTTAACCCCTCGAACGAATTCCATCACCATGAAGTATTGGCCGCCGACCTGGCCGAGGTGATAGGTTTGAACGATGTTGGTGTGGATGAGATCCGCCACCAGCCGCGCCTCGCCAATGAAGTTGCGCTGAAATTCCTCAATCGCGGAGTACTCTTCGCGAATTAGCTTTACCGCTACGACCTTTCGGAAACGCCCGGCACCAAGCTGTTCCGCTTCGTAGACGACTCCCATGCCACCGTCTGCCACCTTCCGAACCATTTCGTAGTGGATCTCATTAAAAACGTGTTTGATCGACGGCACGGTGGGGCGAGAAAACAGCCGGCGTTCAAAGCTGGCAAGTGTTCAATCCCATAATCGGCCCGAAAATTGCTTCATTGAGTCGGTCCAGCAATTGACAGCGGTTAAGTGCGTTTTACGGTGTGAACTATGATCACACTTTCGCCTCGAGCTGCCGACCGAGTACGAACGATGCACGCCGAGCTGAATGAGCCTTCCAAGAGATTACGCGTGTTCGTCGAATCCGGTGGCTGCTCAGGATTTCAGTACGGAATGAAATTCGATGAACCGAAATCAGAGGATTCGCAGCTCGAGAGCGAAGGCGTCCCGATGCTGCTCGATCCGGCAAGTCTGACTTACATGGATGGCTCCGTGATTGATTTCGACGACGGACTTCACGGAAAAGGATTTGATATCAAGAATCCTAATGCATCCAGCACCTGCGGGTGCGGCAAGTCGTTCAACTGATCCCAAAATCGTCCGGCGGTTGAGCACCACTCATCGTAGCGCCTGATGAAGCGCGACAACCCCGGCCGTCATTCCGAACGATGAAACCCGGCTGAAGCCAGCGTCGCTAATCTCAACCGAGAGTGCCTCGCGACCCGGAAACTGTTCGATCGTCTCATTCAGATAAGTGTAAGCTCCGCGATCTCCGGTAATCATCCCGGCTACTCGCGGAAGAACTTCCCTCAAGTAGACCAGGTAGAAGGGGCGAAACCAAGCGTGTGGTTGCGAGAATTCGAGGATGAAGGCCATCCCCCCGGGGCGCAGTACTCTCAGCATTTCAGTTAAGGATCGGCGACGGTCGCCCATGTTTCTCAAACCAAACGAAATGGTGATCGCATCGAAAGACTCATCCGGAAGCGGAAGCGCTAAACCATCGCCCTGTCTAAATTCGATCCTGTGAGCGTCAGCGGAGCAAAGGGCTTTTTGCTTCTTTACCGCTTCGTCGAGCATCGGCTGGCAAAAATCCATCCCGATGATTCTTCGCGCGCTCGCGACGTTTCGAGCAAGAGCGAACGCCACGTCTCCGCTGCCCGTTGCGAGATCGAGAACGTCTGTCGGACCGGTTCTCGCGACAGCGCGTACGAGCTTTTTTCGCCACCAGACATCAATTCCGCCGCTCAGTAGACGATTTGCTACATCGTACCGTTCCGCGATGCGACTGAACATCGAATTTACCGCTCGTGGATCTGGCATCGGTAGCTTGGAAGGAGAAGGGTAAGGGATTTTCCTAATATGCGGGAAAACCGGCCATAACAGTTGACGCAATTGTGGAAGTGAAAATGTTTTAGCTCGTTAACTTCGATACAAAAACAAAGGAAAAAACACTATGTCGACCAATCTGACCAAACGCGAGATCGTCTTGGAAATCTATAAGAAGACGGGCTTTCCGCAGAAACAGGTCGTTGAGTCTGTTCAACTGACACTCGACATCATTCAAAAGGCTTTGGCGGAAGGGCGTAATGTCGAGTTACGCAATTTCGGAGTTCTGGAAGTGCAAGTGCGCAAAGCACGGGTAGGACGCAATCCGAACAAGCCAGAAGCAGAAGTCGTGATCCCGCAGCGTGCTGTCGTAAAGTTCAAGTCGGGCAAAATTCTGAAGCAGCAGCTGAAGAAGATCGACCTCACGAAACTCTAAGAGGTTTTTCGGTTCGATGGCCTGCGCTTGTGGGGATAACGTGCAGGCCTGTAAGACAGTTTAGGTTCGCACTCGCCGTCGTTGCCTCCCCATTTTGGGAACGATGGCCACATTTCAGTCTCTTCCTGGGTTTCGGGAGTTTTATCCCGAAGCCATGGCACGGCGGACGCATATCTTCCGACTTTGGCGTCAAACCGCAGCGTCGTTCGGTTTTTCGGAGTACGACGCCCCCGTGCTCGAACCGCTCGAGCTCTACAAAGCGAAGTCGGGGGACGAGATCGAGGCGCAATTATTTAGTTTCACTGACAAAGGCGGCCGCGACGTTGCATTGCGCCCCGAAATGACTCCGAGCGTGTGCCGGATGGTAGGAGCGAAGGCAAGCGCGCTCAAACGTCCGATCAAGTGGTTCAGCATCGCCGAGTACTATCGCTACGAGCGTGCGCAGAAAGGCCGAGAACGAGCTTTCTTCCAGTTCAATGCCGATCTCTTTGCCGAGCCGGGTCCCGAGGCTGAAATCGAGCTTATCAGTCTTCTGACCGAGTGCTTGCGTGCCTTCGGCCTCACGGAAAGTGACTTTTACGTACGGCTCAGTGATCGAAATATCTGGTTCTATTATTTGGAGGCTCTCGGGCTTGACGAACCCAGGATTCGAACCGTCCTGAGCGCAGTGGATAAGTTCGAGAAGGCGGGCCCGAGCGCGTTCGACGCGTACACGGAGCAATTTGGCCCTTTGCCCGAGGACCTGAAGTCAAAGATCCTGGCTTTGCTTCAGATCAAAAACTTGGAAGCTTTGGAGCAGGCACTGGCGGGCGTTGCAGGCGAGAAACTTTCGGCCCGGTTGGCTGATTGGCGCAAACTGCTCGGAGGTTTGGCGGCAATGGGTTTGTCCAACTACATCCAGGTGGATCTCGGCGTGGTGCGTGGGTTGGCCTATTACACAGGATTTGTTTTCGAGGCGTTCGACCGCAAGGGTGAGCTACGCGCCATCGCCGGCGGTGGACGTTATAACGATCTGGTAGCCAAGCTTGGCGGTCCAGAACTCCCCGCGGTGGGATTCGCGATCGGCGATGTCACGCTTGCGCTGCTGTTGGAGGCGAGAGGGCTGATGCCCTCATTCGTTCAGGCGATTGACGTTTATTGTGTGATCGGAGGTGAGGCTGAACGCACATCCGCGTTCGCGGATATCAATGCACTCAGGGCGGCGGGGTACCGCGTCGAGTATCCTCTGCGGGATGTGGCATTCGGGAAGCAGTTCAAACTGGCGGCCGATGCCGGCGCCAAACTGACGCTGATCTACGGTGCCGACGAACTGGCAAAGGGTGTTTTGAAAGTCCGGGACATGGCGACTCGTTCGGAATTCGAAATCCCAAGTGCACAGGTCCTCCCCGCGGTGCGCGATTTCTTCTCGCGCGAGTGATGTCATGGCGGCGCT
>JBDSPT010000113.1:0-4431 GCA_039930205.1 Opitutus sp.
AAACGGAGCGGCGGTAGCTGTAGGGCTCCTCCGTGACATTGACCGGTTTTCCGCCGATCGAGCGGTCCAGTTGCCCGCCCATCGCGAGGAGTGAATCCCTCATCGATTCAAAGTAATTCGGCCTACCTCGTCCGCGTTGGTCGCGAACATGGCGGGCCCAATGCATTTCAACCGCGGATATCACGGATAGGCGCGGATAATCCGGAGTCAGAACCAGGCAGCGAAAACGGAATCCATCAATGCCTTGAGGGAGAATTTGATCGAATTCCCTGTTTTGCCTTCAATGCCTTGATCCTCGACGATCGGTGTAATCGGCGGTCAATTCGTCTGAATGGTTGCGGCTTATCCGAGCTTCTGGTGGAAGAACTCGAGGGTGCGGCTCCACGATAGTTCAGCAGCCGCTTCGTCGAATCGCGGCGTCGTGTCGTTGTGAAATCCGTGGTTCACCTTTGGATAGATGAACGCCTTGTAGTCCACGCCTGCGGCTTTGAGAGCCTGCTCATACGCGGGCCAGCCCGCGTTGACGCGCGTATCGAGTTCAGCGTAGTGGAGAAGAAGAGGCGCTTTGATCTTCGCCGCCTGTTCGGCGTTCGGTTGGCCGCCGTAGTACGGAACCGCGGCCTTGATCAAATCGGGCTCGCGCCACGCGAGCGTGTTCGCCATGCCGCCGCCGAAACAAAAGCCAGTCACGCCAATCGAGCCGGTGCACTCAGGCCGATCGTGAAGAAAATGCGCCGCGGCGATGAAGTCTTCGGTCACTTTTTTGCCGTCGAGCTTCTGCTGCATCGCGCGACCCTCATCGTCGGTCCCCGGATAACCGCCTAGCGGATACAAGGCATCCGGCGCGAACGCGATGAACCCCGCCACGGCCAGCCGACGCGTGACGTCTTCGATGTAAGGATTGAGCCCGCGATTTTCGTGCACAACGAGGACGCCCGGCAGCTTGCCGGTCATCGCGGTGGGTTTCGCGAGCAGCCCACGCATCTCGCCACTGCCGGAAGGCGATGCGTATTTCTCGTAGTCGGCTGAAACGCGGGGATCGCCTTTCGGCACCTGGGCGGCGAGCGCATAAGTCGGACTCAGCATCTCAAGCAGGGCGAGTGCGGTCAGACCGCCCACGGCGAATTTCGCCGCGCGTTCGAGAAAAGTTCGGCGGTCGATCTGGCCGTGGACATAATAGTCATACGCCTCGAGCAGTTCCTGATCAAAATCGTGAGCGGTTTTGCGGGGGAGCGCAGGCGTGAGTGGAGCGACAGACATGGTGATCGAGTTAGGGGTTGGCCGCTGGCGGAGTGGTGGTGACTGGTGAGGGAGGTGAACTGACGTCGAGGAAGACTCGGTTGCTCGTGTCGTGCGGGTCGTCAGTGCGAGGATAGTCGCGCCAGATCCAGCGAAGCATCTCAGGAAGAATTGCGCCGGCCTGCTTGTTCGAGTGCGTGCCGAGGCCCCACGTGTAGTTCACGTCATAGCCTTTCTCAGTGAGCGCCGCGACCATCCTGATGTTCTGCGCGTGCCAGTCGCGTTCGGCGTTGTAGGTCGACGCATCGGCGCCTGGGCGGAGGCCGCGGTTGTCGTTCAGACCGTCCTGCATGAAGATGCGAATGGGCTTTTTTTCCGTTTGGCGGATGAGGTCGGGATAGGCGTGACCGCCGCGGATATTGGTGAAGCTGCCGATCGTGCTGATGACTTTTCGAAACTGATCCGGCCGGTGCCAGGCAACGGTGAATGCCGCGATCGCGCCCGAGCTCGCACCGCCGATTGCGCGATCATCCGGGTTGGTCGAGATGTTGTACTGCTTGTCCAGCAGGGGCACCAGCTCGTCGACAATGACGTGCGCGTACTTGTCATCGAGTGCGTTGTATTCCTGCGGGCGATTCGCGCTCCTGTCACCCCAGTCTTTGGCGCTGGCTTTTGGCTGGTCGGGCTTGCGTCCCGGATTGATGAAGACGGCGATCGAAACCGGGATCTCCCGGCGGTAAATCAGATTATTCAAAACCTGTGGGACGCGATAATCGCCATTCTCGCGCAGCCACGCCTGGCCATCTTGAAATATCATGAGCGCGGCAGGCTTGGCCGGGTCGTATTGGGCAGGAACGTACACACAATAGTCATGGAGCGTGCCGGGATACGCGTTGCTCGGCAGCTGCGCCCAGTCTGTGACCTTGCCTTGAGGAACGTCGGTTTGGACCTCGGAATCGGGTCCGAGCTTGTAAACGTCGTCGGTCGGCGCGGCCGAAAGAGTCGGGCACGCGAGGGCGGAGAAACTGGCGACTGCCGCGAAAGAGGCGCATCGGAGCAACACGGAAGAAGAGCAGTAGCAGGGGAAATGCATGGGGTTTGGACGGACTACCGGGCGGGTACGACGTTCTTGGGCCTTGAGAAGGTGCGAAGAATTGTGCGCTGCGTCAAAAACCCTTCTGCCGTGAGGCTTCGTTCAAACTGTGGGTCTCGGAACGGAGGCGACGCCTCGCCCCAGCGCACTTCAAGTTGAACTGGAGCTGTAGTGCCTCGGCGGAGGGACGAACGCCGTGTCGTCCAAGTTTGACCGGCAAAGGACGACACGGTCGTCCGTCCGTTCCGACTCGGC
The DNA here is from genome assembly GCA_039930205.1 of Opitutus sp. Classification (GTDB taxonomy): domain Bacteria; phylum Verrucomicrobiota; class Verrucomicrobiia; order Opitutales; family Opitutaceae; genus Opitutus. The sequence goes on from JBDSPT010000113.1 coordinate 2,588, forward strand.
CGCAGCATGGGTAGAAATACTCTACCATTCGGTCGATGCGGTTGAGACATAGTTTTGGTCTTCTAAATCCTTCGCGGACGTTGACCGAAACTGTCACCGCGACATAAACGCGCGACCCGTTGCTCGCGTTCTCTCGTGACGAGACGGCGCTTCATCCCTGCTCCTGACCCCGTATGTCCGCCTCTCACTCCGTGCGCATCCCAGACATCAACTCTCCGCGCCGGGTGTTGTTTGCCAGTCTGGCGGGTACGACGATCGAGTTTTTCGATTTCTATATCTACGCCACGGCATCCGTGCTCGTCTTCCCGAAACTGTTCTTTCCGTCGTCCGATCCGGCCTCGGCGGTCCTGCAGTCGCTCGCGACCTTTGCTTTGGCGTTTTTCGCCCGGCCGGTCGGCTCGGCGGTGTTCGGACACTTCGGAGATCGAATCGGGCGAAAGGCGACCTTGGTGGCGGCGTTGTTGACGATGGGAATCTCGACGGTGGCGATCGGGTTGCTGCCGACTTATGCCCGCATCGGCATGCTTGCGCCGCTGTTGCTGGCGCTGTGTCGTTTCGGTCAGGGGTTTGGTTTGGGCGGCGAGTGGGGTGGCGCCATCCTCCTCGCGACGGAGAATGCTCCGCCGGGGAAGCGCGCGTGGTACGGCATGTTCCCGCAACTGGGGGCACCGTTGGGATTTCTCGGCTCCGGTGGAATCTTCCTCCTGCTCTCGAAAAATCTGACGGACGAGCAGTTCCTCGACTTCGGCTGGCGACTCCCGTTTCTCGCCAGCAGTCTGCTGGTGTTGATCGGCCTGTATGTCCGTCTCAAAATAACGGAGACACCCGCGTTTTCCGCGGCGATGGCGAAGAACGAGCGCGTGGCAGTCCCGCTGATCGCCGTGATGCGAGACCACGCTCGTCCTCTCGTGCTCGGCACAATCATCGCGGTGGCGACGTTCGTGCTTTTTTATCTGCTCACGGTTTTTTGTCTCAGCTGGGGGACGAGCAGGCTGGGCTACACGCGCGACCATTTCCTCCTGATTCAAATGCTCGGAGTTCTGTTCTTCGCGGCGGCGATTCCGTGCTCTGCCTTGACGGCTGATCGTTACGGCCGACGGATCACATTGATGGTAATCACGGCGGCGATCGTGGTTTTTGGCGTCGCGCTTGGACCGTTGTTCACCACGGGTCTCGCGGGCGTCGTGGCGGTCAACATTCTGGGATTCGGCTTGATGGGGCTCACGTACGGACCGCTCGGCACGGTGTTGTCGGAAATGTTTCCGACGTCAGTGCGGTACACGGGTTCATCGCTCGCGTTCAATCTTGCAGGCATCTTTGGCGCTTCGCTCGCGCCGTACCTGGCGACGTCATTGGCGACGCGGTACGGTCTGGCCGCCGTAGGTTACTATCTGGCTGGCGCGGCTCTGCTGACCTTCGTCGCGCTATTCCTGAGTCGAGAAACGCGCGGCAGTGCTTTTGCCTCGGAATGAGTTTCCGTTGGCTTCCCCCTGCGCAATCCGCGTTCGTTTGTACGGATCGTGGCTCGCTTGCTCGGCTCAGCCGGACTCATGCATTTGAACCGCGGATATCACGGAGAGGCGCGGATAATCCAGAGACAGAACCAGGCAGCGAAACGGAATCCAACACGAACGAGTGGGTGAATTTGTTCAAAAACCCTGGTTTGCCCTCAATGCCTTGATCCGCGTCAATCTGTGCAATCAGCGGTTAATTTCGGCTGAATTATTACGGCCAGGCTCAGCGGGTGACCTTCACCACGTAGTAGACGAAAGGAGCGGGGACCTCGGTGAAGCAGTGCGGAACCCCTGCGGGCACAACGATGACGTCGCCCTTCGTGAGTTGGC
>JBDSPT010000114.1:0-3558 GCA_039930205.1 Opitutus sp.
AAATCCACCCGGGTGTCGTTGCCCGATCCGTCTTGTCACGTAATACGTGACAAGAAGGCGGCCAGCACCCCAAAACGGGTTTGTCACGTAATACGTGACACGTTGCGTCGGTTGTTGGTCGTCGGAAACTTCGTACGCGAGAGCAACCGTCCGATCTTCCGATCGGCGACCGGCCCTCCATGCGCCAGTCCTTTTCCACGCATCATGTGGCTAGCGGAGTTTCACCGCAGAGGTCGAGTAACCTATTGGGTTACGAGTTGGATCGTTGAGGGCGGAAGAAGCGGTCGAGCGAAAGCGCTATCGTTTGATTCTCCATTGCGCGCCTCTTGGCAGTCCTTAGCCACGCAGCACGTGACTACGGCACGTCGCTCGGGAGGGTTTATCACGTAATACGTGACAAGTTGGTTAGGTTGAGCTCGGTCGGAAACCTCGCGGTCGATCGCGATCGTTCGATCCCTGACTGCACTGGAGACGCCATTCATGGTCATGCCTCGCATGACCAATGGGAGGTTCACCGGAAAGTCGGAGTAACCTATTGGGTTACGAGTTGATCAGGTGAGTGCAGGTACGGAGGGGCGCGGACGAGATTGGTGGGCCGATTGAGGCGTCAGGGCGTCAGTATCGGTGCCGTGTCGACGACGTGGTCGTCCGGATTGGTCCACGGAGTCGCACGGGGCGAGTGCCAGTGCTTCGTTACCGGTAACGTAAACTACGGCGCGTGGCCGTAAGGGTTTGTCACGTATTACGTGACAAGTGGGATCGGGTGGAGCCCAACGATAAACGCGTGGCTGAGGTGCGGCCTAAGACCGAGATTTACAGAAGCAGATGCGATCGGTGACGGAGAGGCTCAGCGAGGGGCTGTTGGCGGACCGGGGATGAAGACTCGGTCGTAGCCGGGAAGGGTTTCGATTTCGCGGTCAGCGGCGACGCACCAGATGTCCCACTGACCATCGATGTAGTTCTTATTCGCGGGCAACGGACACGCTTGAGCATACAAGAGCCACTGGCCGCCAATCTGGTACAACGCGGGGGTCGCAACGTGGAAGAGCGCGTCGTCGCGGTAGAGGCCTTCCCATTTCGTTTGGAGCACCGTGTCGACATCGAGCTGGATCCAGCCCGTGTCCGGTTTGTGGCTGACGGCGAAGACGGGGCGCCAGCGTTTGCCGTGCTCGGTGCCTACTTCGATCGACAACAAGTACGTCCGACCAATTTTCTGCACCTGATGCCATTCGTAGTAAGCTTCCGGCGTGGAGACGAAGATCTGTCCCATCCCGCGGGGATCAGCTTCGTTGAACTGACGTGACCAGTCCCGGCCGTTGCTTGACGTGGCAAGACGGATACCGGGAAGCGTGCCGTCTTTTCCGCGGTAGGAATAGTAAAGGTACCATTTCCAGCTGGCGGTCGCGGGATCGCGCTCGCGCCAGACGGCTGCCTGTGACGCCATGTTCTCGAAGTACGGACTGGCCGCTTCGGGGGCGAGAACCGGTGCAGTGCCGACGCGCTTCGTCGTTTCCTGCGTGACCTTGGAGTAGCCGTCATCTCCTGCGGGAGATATCGCCAGACCAATACGATCCTGGATGTTCCCCGAACTTCCTGAGTAGTAAATGTAGTACGCGTCTTCCTCTGCGATGTAGAGGACGGCATCCAATCTCAGAGTTTTGCTATCCCAACCCGAGGGGTTCGGCACGAAGATCGGGTTGGCGCTGTCTTGATGCCACGTGAACGGATCAGCGACGGTGGCCCACGCCTTGCCGACGGCGCAGACGTTGCGGTCCGACTTCGGCACGCCGGAATAAAACATGATCAAGCGAGTCGGGTCTTTCGGATTCGGTAAAATACAGGGCTCTTGAACCTGCTGCGATTCCCAGGCGCCGTCCGCGCGATCAATGATGATCTCTCCCCGAATTTTAGGCGCGTCGGCGGCATCGGTGACCCGAGCGAAGACGAATACGATGATGACCGCGCAGAGGGTGTTGAATCGCGTCGAGCGTGCCAAGATGGTCATGTGATAAATATCAGGCGAAGTTTCGTGGCGTTCGTTTAACGGTCGAGTAAGCGGATCTGAATATTGCGAAACCAAACGGGCTGAGATTCCGCCTGCAGCGCGATGTGTCCTTGACTGAGCTGCAAGGGAGCGCCGAGGGCGAGCAGGCGCTGGGCGGAAACTTCCTTCGGATCGAGCTGAGGGTGTTGATACCTGAGTACCTCGACGCCGTTGATGCGGTGCACGACCTCATCGTTGCCGTGGACTTCAACCTCAACGTTGATCCACTCGTTCATCGGGGACAATCTGCCGACCGCTTCAACGATGTGTGCGGTCGTGAGCTTTCCGTCTTTCTCGAGGTTGGTGCCGGGCGTGCACGCGTTACCCGTCTGCTTCCCGGCGGCGGTGCCGTCGCAGAGAAACTGGACCTCCATGCTCGCGGGCCAAAGTTGGTCGACCGTCATCGTCATGGGCGACTGCGAATGAATCATCACTCCGCTGTTGTACTTTGCCCACGGTGGAGAATCGGGCACCGGCGTGCCAACGAAGCGGTACTCGAGCCGCAGAATGTAATGCGAGTAGGGCAGGTTGCTGTAGAGATGGCCGAATTGCTCGTTGAACTTTCCATAGCGGTCATAGGCGACTTTGATGACACCATCCTCAACGCTAAACGTGTTCTCGTAGTTCTCGCCGATCGGGTGCTTCGCGACCTTCACCGTCCAACCGTCGAGGTCCTTACCGTTGAAGAGCGAAATCCACTTCTCCTCTGACTTGGCAAGTTCGGCGGCGCTCACGAACGCCGCGGATACCGAGATGAAAACGGAACACAGTATGAAACGGAAGGGAAAGGAACACATAGGGGTGAACGGAGAATGTTCGGCGATGCAAGTTTGACAAGCTGGCGCATGACCGGGCCGCGCGCGGACGGATCACTTCAACAACCGTTCACCGGTCTCGGCGTCGAACAGCCAGGTGGAGAACGGCGGGAGTTCGATCGAGAGTCGGCGCCCATTCCGCAGCACGAGTTCACGACGGCCGCCGTCCTTGGAGTGAATCATCATAAGTCCGGAGTTCACGTAGGTGAAATCGTTGGCCGCGTTGTACACGTGACAGCCGGCTTCGCGGAAGATGCGGCGGAAAAAATCTGAGTCGTGGAGCGGCAGCGAAGCATACACGCCGACGTGATCGCTGAACGTCTTCCGCACGACGGCGGGAAGTCCCGAGTCCTTCAAGCGAGCGAGCACCGTCACGTCGACCTCATCGACTTGGGCCAGCGGAGAGACCGGTCCTTCAAACGTGTATTCCGCGGCACCTTCTTCCATCCGCACCGTCGGCGGCTGGTCCAGCTTGAGCGGCTTCAGCTTGAAACCGGTCACAGCCTGCACCAGGTCGAGACCGTTGCGCGTGCCATCCGTGTATCCGGGAAGGTAGTTCCAGATCAAGGTTCGGCCGTTGCGCGCGACATGATCGCGGATGAACGTCCGCTGCTCCGATGTTAGCTTGTAGACGTTCATGAACATGACGGCGCGGTACTGCTGCAACTGCACTTTGTCCAAGTCGAACACGTAGATCTG
>JBDSPT010000115.1:0-3806 GCA_039930205.1 Opitutus sp.
TGTTCGTGCGCCATTGGTCGAGGAAATCAAGCGGGTCGATGCCCATGAGGTTCATCCCGTTCCAAACGTTGTGATCGTTGCGACTGCCGAACTTCTTCGAGTCGTACCAAGCCTGAAAGTTACGCGTCATCATGACGCCGATTTCGAAATGAAGATGGGCGCGATCTTTTGGTATCACGTAGCCGCCCGAGCTGTGGCCCATGACGCCAAGCACCTGTCGAATTTTGACGGTCGACCCAATCCGAACGTCCGACGAAACGCGCGCGAGGTGAGCGTACAACGTGTAGACGCCGGGCTCAACCTCCGGGTGCTCGAGCACGACGTACCGCCCGTAACTGCTGTTGCCGGGATTGGTACTCACGTGGCGCACCAATCCGCTCATCGCGGCGTAGACTTCATCGGTCGGTTCACCGCGACGATCGCGAGCCAGCGGCCGAATATCGATGCCCTCATGAAACTGAATGCCTCCGCTCCGCACGCCGCCAAACCCGCCCGATTCCGCCTCGCCGGATCCGGCATGCTGGAGGAACTCGCGCGGCGGCCTTCCGTCCGACCACGCGGGATTCGGCGTAGGCCAGGCAATCTCAATCCGCCCTGCCGCGTCGACGATTGTGGGACAACCGAACGACAGCGCGACCGCCACGAAAAAGACTGCGATCCCCACGGGATGGATATTGCCGTGGTTCCGTCCGCCGGTTGAGCCTCTCATCGTTTCAACATCGCGCCTCGCGGAAGCGCAGTGACCAACGTATTCAAAGAGTTCGACACCAGCAGCAAGGTCTCCGATGCGACACGCATCACGGCTCAAGTTTCTCCAACCGGACGCTCCAATCCGCGCCGTATCCGATCTGATGTTTCTTCACGAAGCTCCCCTGATTCAACGCAATCGAGACGTTCAACAAACTGTTGAGATAAACGAGCGGGGTCCGTTCCGGCACATCGCCAAACGTCGGTGAGTACGGAATCTCGCCCTGGTACACCTGCTGAGACTTGTGCAGAATCGTGACGCGGAAACGATCGCCGAATTTCGGCTTCACCTGCCCGAAGAGGTCGCCGCTGATGTCGGTCCAGACATTGCCGAAGTTGAAATCCAAGTACGGGATCGTACCGATCAGCACCCCACTCTCCACCCGCGCCTTCTCGTGTTTCAGCTCGAGCACCTTGGACTCCAGCGCTGGCCCCACGTCCTCGAAGGTCAACGCGCCGGAAGCTAATTTCGCTCCCACGTAGACGTACACGTCCCGACCGTGAAAGGTGTACGATTTTTCTGAGCCGCTCCGTCGATTCTTGGTTTCATTGATTTCGCGAACGGCTGTGATGCCGAGTTCCTCCGCGATCAAGGTCCACGTGCCGTTGTCGGGTCCGACAAACATCTGACCGGTTTTCGTCTGCACCACGACGGACTTGCGCTCGGTGCCAACGCCGGGATCGATGACCGAAACAAACACCGTTCCCGTCGGCCAGTAAGGCGCCGCCTGCTTCAATCGATACGAGGCCTCCCACACATCAAACGGCGTGTTCTCGTGCGTAAGATCAAAGATCGCGAGCTTCGGATCGATGCCGAAGGCGACGCCCTTCATTTCCGAAACCGCTCCATCCTTCGTTCCAAAGTCTGTCTGGATCACCAAGGCATGCTGGGCCTGCGCGCCCGTTACGGAAATCAAGGCCAGGAGCAGGAGTCGCTTCATCATAAATTCGCAGGTTCGACCGAGAACGCCGACATAATTTCCGCCCCGACGGAGTCCGCGAGCAATCGTCCGCGATCCGTGAGTCGAACTTGGTCAACGGTTCGGACGGCGAGACCTGAATCGACCAGTTGGGCGAGAACCGCCTCCACTGAACCCCACGGCGCATCCGGGCAGCGTCTCCGCCAAACGGACACGTCGACGCCCACATTCATCCGAAGCCCGAAAATGAGCGCGTCTTCGGCCAGTAACGCGGGAGTAAGGGCAACCCGATCTTCGGTCACGCGTTCGCCCTCCTTCAAAAAGTCCAGCCACTTTTCCAGATCCGAGATATTCGCGCCCCGTCGACCGGCGTGCTGCGAAGCCGCGGATGGACCGAGTCCAATCCATTCGTTCATGTGCCACGTATTCAGGTTGTGGCGGCACGCGTGGCCGGGACGCGCGAAGTTCGAAACCTCATACTGTCCGTAGCCGGCGGCCGCGAGTTGTGCCCACGTGGATTCGTAGAGTTGGGCTTCGTTTTCGGGATCAAGCTTCACGCGACCTTGAGAAAGCTTCACCCACAGCGCGGTATCCTCCTCGAACGTGAGGCAATAGGTCGACAGATGATCGGGCGCGAGCGCCACCGCTTCACGCACGTCTCCAGCCCACTCGGTCGCGGTCTGTCCGGGCAGCGCAAACATCAAGTCGAGATTCACACTCGCAAACTCTGCCGCTCTCATGCGCTCGTACGCCCGGTACACCTGCTCAGTCGTGTGCTGCCGGCCGAGCCCGTCGAGCAGCGCCGGCTGGAAACTCTGCACGCCCATCGAGATTCGAGTAACCCCCGCGTCCTTCAACGCGGCGAGCCGATCCACGGTGACGGACGCCGGAGCCATTTCGACCGTCCACTCTTGCGGAGTTCCCCCGCAGCGCTCGCGGATGAGGTTCGCGAGATGCTCGAGCGCCTTGGGCGGAAGAAGTCCTGGAGTTCCTCCGCCCCAAAAAACGGTCGAGACTGGCTGCGTCCAAATTACCTGCTCCGCTTCATCGGCGATACCTTCGAGGAAACTTTTCACGCGCTCGGCGGTCGGCTTGGTTTGATAGAACGCGCAAAAGTCGCACGTCGACGCACAGAATGGCACATGCACATACACGCCCAAGGGGGACGCAGTCTCAGCTTTGGCTTGCTCTGTTGCGAGGTGACTCATTACTAACCCGCCTTAATCCGCCTGGTTTTCACTCTAAAAAGCTCAATGCATACCAACCCTATTTTTCTCGCGAGAAAATTCCTCCTCTCACTCGGCGTCGCGCTGGGTCTTCTGCTCCTCGCGGGTTGTCAGGGCATCGTCCTGTCGAATCTCACGCCGGCCTCGCTGCCTGAGAATCCTTCACAGATCTACACCGTCACGCTTCGCGTGACTCCCAAATCGAGCACGATCGTCAAGAACAGCATCAAACCGCGCCTGGTCATCGACGGCCAGATTTACCCGATGACGCGGAGCTCGATGGGAGAGAATCTGTTCGAGTTCGACTATCAATTGCCCGCCGGTCGCGAAGAAATCGCGTACTACTTCCTCGTCAATTACCAGGTCGAGGGCAACGGCACCATCACTCCGGCCGAAACTTACACGGGGGTGACTCAGGCGAGAATTGTCCACCGTTACGTGCTCTCGCTCGAAGTGAATCGCGGTCCAGTCGGCGCGCGCGTGAGCGTGCTTGGACGCGGGTTCACTCCGCAAGACACGCTGCACTTCGACAACACGCCCACTCGCACCGTGTTCGAGTCGGCCAACGCGCTGAGCTTTTTCGTCCCCGCGTTACCAGCCGGCCAGAACTATAAAATCACGCTCAACAGCGCTTCCGGAAATTCCCCCGTGGGCACGTTCCGCATCGATGGAAGCACGCTCACGGTCAGCCCGTCGTCACTCAACCTGAGGACCGGCGAGCGCCAGGAGATTACCTTCACGGTTCCAAACGCTGCTCCCGCTGGCGGTCTGCTGCTCGACCTCACGACCGATGTTCCCGAGAGCGTCATCATGCCGGAAGTTCTCGTCCCACAAGGTCAAAACTCGGTGACGGTAACGGTTGAAGGCGGTCGTCCCGGAAGCGGCAACCTGTACCTCAAGGGATTCGGCGCCG
>JBDSPT010000116.1:0-4219 GCA_039930205.1 Opitutus sp.
GTACACGCCGACCTCCACAAGATCCGACGGCATCGGCTCCGCACCCAACTCCATGGACTGTTCCGGCACCTGCACGCCTCGACCATGCACGGTCTCCCGCGCTTTTGCCACTCCCCCACGCCCCCGCCCAACCCATCAAACCCCTCGCGCAACCGACATCTCACCCGAGCGAGTTTGTCACGTATTACGTGACAAACCGGTTTGGAGTACCGCGACCCACCTGCGGTCCTCGAACGCTCGGACTGTATTCGGCTTGGGACTTCTCAGGGCTGCACACGTTGCTCGACGGACCACGGGCGCATAGCCCCGCAGGACAATCGCCAGATATGCTCCGGAAGGTTTGTCACGTAATACGTGACAAACCGGTTATGGAATACGAGGACTCGTCGGGGCTTTTTCCGGCCGGCGCGGAGGTCCTTGCGCGCGCTCCATTCCAACTCACCTGCGACGGTATATCAGGTGGGCCAATACCGCCCGATGAGCTGGTTCATCACCCAAATGGCGAACCAGAGGGTGCCGATCGTGAAGACGATCACGACCAGCACGACGGTGCCGAACATCGCGCCAATCGAGCCCGTCGAGCGCGGCGTGAGGCGCGGATGATAATATTGATCAACCAGGCGAATATTTCGGGTATTGGCCTGCCAGACGAAATCGAACGCATCCCCGATCACCGGCACCACACCGACGATCGCTTCGATTCCGACGTTGGCGAGCATGCGCCACAGCACTCGGCGCGGCAGGCCCAGCCGCATCGCTTCGTACACGACGTACAACGATAACATGGCCGCGACCCAATCTCCCACCACCGGAATCAACCCGATAATGGGATCGATTCCGAAACGAGCTTTGTCTCCCACGCCCATCGATCGATCCAGCAACCAGGCCAGTCCACGCAGTCGCCTGAGTCGACTCGCCGCATCGGCCGGGACTTCGCGAGGAATGCGGACAGCGTCACCCATCGGTCGTTAGCGTTTCTTTTCCCCGCGTCGATACAGCGCCGCATCGATGATCGACCACAAATGGATGATCCAACCCATGTAGACAAACCACAGGGCCGCTGCTAACACGAACATGATCAAGGCACGAAAGAGTTTTCCCTGGAGCAGCTGTCCCAAACCAGGAATGAAAAAGCTGGCGAGCGCCGCCACGACGTTACCGGTAGAGCCAGGAGAAGCCATGATCCCGGTGCGGACACACGTTAGCTACAGATGTTCGCGAATGGCCGTGGTGCCCACGACCCAATCCGGCCTTCGCCGGGGCGATTAAGTCGGACCGAAACCTCCTCGTTAAATTGGAGACGCACCGCGCATTCGCAGGCAGTCCGCCGGCGAACCGTCGTGCGCTCGCGAGCGAGCTGCCTGCGTCCAACTCCGACTGAATGGAGCCGGCCTAGCCGTACCCATGAAGTCGAGAGCGGAGAATCCTTGTCTCATCGGGCGTGAGACTGATGACAGGCGCGCCCCACGGCGCAGCCACCATCTCACGACGGTGGCTGATTCCGACGGCATCGACCCGGCGTAGACCTCCTCTAGCGGCCGCAACGGTACCCGGGAGTGGAACTCGACGCGATTCGCTTCGCATGCATTCATTCAACGCTTGTTCTCGTTCGGACCATCGGATTTCCCCACTCCATGAAAGCTCTCAACACACTCGCGGCCCGGCTCTCGGTTCAATCGTTGGTGGCATGCTTGCTCGTCTATCTCACCAGCGCTGCGTTCGGACTCGCCGCGCCTGCTCAACGCCCGCCCGCGCCCATTCTGAAGATCAGCGAGAACTCGCATTTCCTGACGCGAAGTGACGGCACGCCCTTCTTTTACCTCGCCGATACCGCGTGGGAATTGATCCACCGGCTTTCGCGCGAAGACGCCGAGCAGTATCTCAAACGACGGGCGGCGCAGGGCTTCACGGTCATCCAGACAGTCGTGCTGGCGGAGATGGATGGATTGAACACACCGAACACTTACGGCGAACTCCCGCTGCTTGGCCGTGATCCACTGAAGCCCAACGAGCGCTACTTCGAGCACGTCGACTGGGTCGTGAACCAAGCTGAATCGCATGGTCTCTACGTGGCACTGCTACCGACCTGGGGCGACAAATGGAACAAGAAGTGGGGCGTGGGCCCGGAAATATTCACCGCCACCAATGCGGAAGCCTACGGCGAGTGGCTGGCTCGCCGGTACTCTCAGCGCGCGATCATTTGGATTCTCGGCGGCGATCGTCCAATTGAAACCGACGGGCATCGCGCCATCGTCAACGCCATGGCCCGGGGGGTCCGGAAAGGGGACGGCGGTTCTCATCTGATCACCTTTCATCCCTCGGGCGGCTCCGGCTCCGGCCAATATTTTCACGGCGAGTCGTGGCTTGATTTCAACTTCCGGCAGAACGGCCACGGTTCGTCGTTCAACGTGAATTACGTGAAGACGCGCGAGGACTACGACCGCCCACCCGCCAAGCCCGTGATCGACGGAGAGCCGATTTACGAAGGTCACCCCCTCGCGTTCAAGCCGGACGATTTCGGCCATTCCGTTGCCGCCGACGTACGGCGCGCGCTCTATTGGGACCTGTTCACCGGCGCGTGTGGTCACACGTACGGGCACCATTCGATCTGGCAATTTTTTGATCGGGGCCGTGAGCCCGTGAATCGCCCGTTGATGACCTGGCGCGAGGCGATGGAAGAGCCGGGCGCGAACCAGATGCAGTTTGGCCGTCGTTTGATCGAATCGCGTCCGATGCTGACGCGCGTGCCCGACGACGACGTGATCGTCCCGGCCGTGGTTAAATCGTCGATACCCGGAGCCGGCGCCTACCGGTTCGTCGCGACGCGTGCGTCTGACGGAAGCTACGCGATGGTGTACGCGCCGGTTGGTCGCGCGTTTCGGGTACGGATGGACAAGATCAGCGGCCCGGTGAAGGCGTGGTGGTTCAACCCACGAAACGGTGAAGCCACGCCCGCGGGCGAATTTCCGAACACCGGTGAATACGAATTCACGCCCCCAAACCGTGGCGAGGTGCTTGATTGGATCCTTGTGCTCGACGATGCCACCAAGAAGTTTCCCGCGCCCGGCGTCGTCACATCGCAAAGGCCTTCCGCCTGAGGATCGGGCACCGGTCCGCGTCGCGCGGAGTTACCGTCCGGCACGGATAGCGGGACGGCGCCGCTTGGCTATTCTCCGCGGAGCAAAGATCCATTTGTTCGAGAGCCTGATCGCAGATCGAACAGGCGCGGGACCCTTCGCCCGTCTTAGAATGCCAACGCTAGAGCAAATTCAGGAATCTTGTAGCCGCGTCCGTGAGGGCGCGGACGGGTAAGTCCTTGAGCCAAACGATCCACGCTCTCACGGGCGTGGCTACATTTTTTATTAAAACGCTCTAGACTGAAGCAAAGCCCCGCCCGATCGGAGATCAGGTCCCGGGGCGCAGCTTCACGATCAGGTCTTTTGCTTCCACGGTCTCGCCGACGGTGGCGTTCACTTCAGCGACGACGCCCGCGATCTGCGCGTAGACCGTCGTCTGCATCTTCATCGCTTCCATCATGAAGAGCTTGTCACCCTTCGCGACTTTGGCCCCGACGGTGGTCGAGAGCACCACCACCAACCCCGGTATCGGCGCGGCCACCTGCATCGGGTCGGAGAGATCCGCTTTGGGACGCGACTTCGATTTGGGCGCCACACTCTTGTCGGCAATGAACGCTTCGCGAGCGATGCCGTTGAGTTCGTAGCTCAACGTGCGGCGGCCGTCCTTGTCCGCCGGACTCATCGAGATGAGACGGATGATGAGGACCTTGCCCTCCTCGATCTCGACCGAGATTTCTTCGCCGGGCTTCAACCCGTAGAAAAATGCGGGCGTCGGCAGCACGCTGACGTCGCCGTACTCGCGCTGATGTTTCGCGAAATCCGCGAACACGGCGGGGTACATGAGATGCGAATACACATCGTCGTCGGTGACTTCGCGTTTCAATTTCTCGGCCAGTTCCGCGCGCAGCCTGGCGAGTTCGGCCCCGGAGACATCGGCATCGCGGGTGGTCTTCTTTTGCGGTTTGAGGGAAGCAAGGTACCTGGCCTTCGCTTCCTTGAATCGCTTGTCGCCCAAGACCGCGCGCCAGACGGGCTCCGGCCAGCCGCCTTCGGGCCAGCCGAGTCCGCCCATCACCATGTCGATCACGCTTTCGGGGAATGGAGTCGCGCCGGGCTCAAGATTCACGACGTCGGCCGGCTTG
>JBDSPT010000117.1:0-5127 GCA_039930205.1 Opitutus sp.
GGTGGCCAATGGAATCAGCTCGTTCAACTCTCGGTTTACTCTGCGATGTACGTTTCAGCCGCGGGAGTGCTGGCCGTGACTGCGTTTCGACGTCGTGAATTCTAAACCCTAACGATGGCGGACAGAACCCTCCTCGTGAAAAGGGAAACGCACGCTACTTTCGCAGGTATTTCGGTGGCGGACGCTCAGGCGGTCGCGAGCGAGCGGCCTACGTCGAACTTCAACCGCATGCATGCTAAGTTCGTCACGTGGTTGGTCGTGGTGGGCGGACTCGCGCTGACGAACCACGTGGCTGGCACGTACGCACGTGCGTTGCGCGAGGCGGGCGGGTCTGACGTACTTCGAACGAGGAATGCGCAGGACGCGATTCGAGGTTCCGAACGCGGTTTGAGTCTCGCGGTGCTCGGTGGATTTCGAGGCCTCGCTGCGGATCTCATTTGGTTGCGAGCGTACGTGGCGTGGGAACGTCACGATGCACCGCTGACTGCATCGCTCCTGAATCTCGCGACGGCGGTGGATGATCGGCCGCTTTGCTTCTGGCTGAATGGGGCTCGCATGATGGCGTACGATTTTCCGGTTTGGGAACTGGAAGGTCTCAGCTCCGAAACCGCGCTGTTCGCGGGTGAACGAGAACGAATCGAACGGCAGGCGGCCCGTGACGCGTTGTTGTTTCTTGAACGAGGTCGGCAATCGCATCCGATGAACGCAGCATTGCAGATCGAGTCGGCAAATCTGCAGCTCAATCGGCTCCATGACCTCGAGGGTGCGGCGGCAGGTTATCGGCAGGTGGCTGCCATGCCTGATGCTCCGTACTACGCGGCGCGGCTGCATGCCGAGTTGTTGCGACGACTCGGTCGCCCGCATGACGCGTTGACCTACTTGAGGAAATTGCATCCGCAACTGCCGCAAGGGATCGGAGCGGCCGGTGCGGAGGTTGTGCTGAGTCGAATTTGCCTCCTTGAAGCGGAACTCGGCGTGCCTGTTGAAGAACGTTATCAGCCGAATGTGATCCGAACGGGCGCCGATCAAACTTTGACACTCAACGACGTGAGCCGGTAGACCACCACGCGATTGAAACCACGGTCCTCCTCCTGCATCGATGATTCCGCGCAACGTGAACTCCCGTTCGCCTCGATTGTATCGGGAGTTGTGAAGTGGTTCTGCGGCGTTACCCGCTGCTCACGGTGAGCCATTCTCGCTGGCGAATCTGGTGGGATGCATCTCGTCCGCGGACACTGCCGGCGGCGGTCGCTCCGGTAATCGTGGGATCTGCGCTGGCCTGGCGCGATGAGGCGTTCGACGGAGCGGCGGCGGGACTTTGTCTGGGCTTCGCGTTGCTCGTGCAGATCGGCACGAATTTCGCGAACGACTACTATGACTTCATCCACGGCGCGGATACGGCCGCCCGCGTGGGCCCGCGTCGAGCCGTCGCAGCCGGGCTCGTGAAACCGCAAGTGATGCGAACCGCCATGTGGCTCGTCTTTGGCTCGGCCTTCATCTGCGGACTCGGATTGCTGGCGTGGGGCGGTCCCTGGCTTTTGGTGATCGGCATCGCGAGTATCCTCTGCGGAATCGCTTATACCGGCGGCCCGTGGCCGCTCGGATACCACGGTTTGGGCGACCTGTTCGTTTTTATCTTTTTCGGCCTGATCGCGGTCAGCGCGACGTATTTCGTGCAGGCGGGTGCGCTTGTTCGCGACGCGATCGTGGCGGGGGTGCCGATCGGTTTGCTCGCTGCGAATATTCTCGTCGTGAACAACTATCGCGACGTGGAGACGGACGCGTTGGCGGGCAAGCGGACACTGGCGGTGCGTTTTGGGCGAGGCGCGGCAAGAGCGCAGCATGCGGGATCGCTCGTGCTGGCGTTTGCAGCGTGTCTTTATTTTGCGCTGCTCGACCGAAGCTACTGGCCCTTGCTGCCGCTGTTCCTCACGCCGCTGGCATTATGGCAGGTCCGGAAACTTCGGGATGCAAAAACGCCGGGGGAACTCATCATTCTCCTCGGCGATACGGGCAAACTGCTGGCGGCTTATGCGCTGCTGTTCAGTCTCGGGTTTGTGCTTTCCTGAGGTTTCGGGAGGCTCCGCAGAGCGGATGGCGGACGCGAGGACGAGTTAGACGTGAGCAGCGATTTTGGCCTTGAGGGCGGCCTTCGGCATCATGCCGACGACTTGTTCGACGACCTGACCGCCTTTGAAGAGCAGCATGGTCGGAATGGCGCGGATGCCGTACTCGGTCGCGACATCGCCGTGGTCGTCGATATTCACCTTCGCGATCGTCAACTTGCCGTCGAGTTCCGTGGCGAGCTCCTCGAGGATGGGAGCGATCGCTTTGCATGGGCCGCACCAAGGCGCCCAGAAGTCGATCAGGACCGGATTAGCGGAGCCATTGACCGTCGATTTGAAGTTCTCCGTGGTGAGTTGGACAATTTTTTCGGACATGGTGATCAGTATTTAATTGGTAAGAGAGGGACAAATGAGCAGGACGCAAATGGACAAGCCGCGGAAGGGAGTCGAGAAACTTGGTTAACCCTGAGCAGTGCAACGGTTGACGCGAATCAGCCAGGCGTGACGCGGTTGAGGATTTCGGCGAGCTCAGCGGCTTCGACCTGTTGAAGCTGCTTACCCCGATTCTTCAGCTCCTCGAACGTCTTCACGACGGTCTCGGTCATTCGCCCGTGAGTTTCCTCGGAGCCGCCGACAATCGCAAACTGCTCACCGGTGGTGATTCGTTTGTGACCGTCATCGTTATCGAAACCAATTCCTAGTAAACCCGCGGCTGGCTTGCGCGCCTTCTTCTTTTTGCTCACGCGGTCACCGTGCTGGGGTTGTCCACACTTTCAAGCGGGATCTCATCCTCCACTGCGCTGCAGACAATATCACTGAATGCTTCATCCTGCCGGAGCCGCAAACGTTTGAGTCGCGTGAGCTCGAGCACCGCGAGGAACGTCGCGACAAGCAATCGCATTGTCACCCCGTTGGGAAAAAGGTCGGTGAACAGAAACGTTTTCTCGGTTTTGATGCGCTCGAGCAGATGCTCCATTCGATCTGAAACCGTCACCAGTTCGCCGTGGATCTCTCCGACGACGAGCTTTTCCGCGAGTCGACGAAGCACGATGTTGAAGGCGTTCCAGAGCTCGATGCGGTCCACGGATTTCAACGGACGGTCCATCGGATCGTCGCCCAGGGAGGAGACGTGACGCGCGATCAGGTCGTTTCGCAGCGTGGCAAGTTCGCCGAGTTTTGCGGCGGCTTCCTTGAACTTTTTGTATTGAAGAAGCTGATGAACGAGGTCCCAGCGCGGATCGATCTCTTCGGCGTCAGCCTCGGGATCCACCGCGTGCAAACCTTTCGGAAGCAACATGCGGCTCTTAATTTCCATCAGAGTCGCGGCCATCACGAAGAACTCTCCTGCGACGTCCAGATCGAGCTCCTGCATCGTGCGCAGCGCCTCGACGTATTGCTTCGTGACCGACTCGATTGGAATGTCGTAAATATCGAGCTCGTTCTTCCGGATCAGAAACAACAGCAGGTCGAGCGGACCTTCGAAAACGCGAAGCTTGATGCGATAATCTGAATCAGGAACCACGCGGCGATGTTCCGGGTCGGGTCCGAGCGGGCAAGCGAAAATCGGTCCGGGCCGGCGTGAGAATTTCGGTCAAGAGCGGATGATAGATGGGCCAGAGCGAAACGAGTCGGAGGACCACGGCTCATCCGGAGGATTCGCCCTGACTATGAAATCCG
This sequence comes from Opitutus sp., assembly GCA_039930205.1. Taxonomy (GTDB): domain Bacteria; phylum Verrucomicrobiota; class Verrucomicrobiia; order Opitutales; family Opitutaceae; genus Opitutus. Next base: position 3,744 of record JBDSPT010000117.1, read on the forward strand.
CCTGAAGCTCGCCACGAAAAAACCATCGGTATCGTGCAACGCGGGCAGGATCTTCAGGCCGAACGCTCCGCTTGCCGCGCCAAAAGTCCGCATTGCTGGCTCGATCCTAAACTCACTGTGTTGTTCAAGAAAGCCAGCGACGATTGCTTCATTTTCGGAGCGAATCAGAGAGCAAGTCGCGTAGAGCAGTCGGCCACCGGGTCGGACGCGTTCACTAAATTGCGTGAGGAGTTTTCGCTGGAGCGTTGCGGCCTCGTTGATTCGCGCGGGCGTGGTCGTCCATTTAAGATGGGGTGCGCGCCTCCACGTGCCTGAGCCGGTGCAAGGAGCGTCGACCAACACGCCGTCATAACTCTGCGTCGGGGGAGTCGATAGAATCGAAATGGTTTTCAATCGTGCGCGTCGCGCGCGAAGGTCGAGTTCGGCGAGAGCAGCACGTCGAATGTCGAATGCATCCACGTGGCCGGACGTTCCCAGCAAAGTCGCGAGCTGCAGCGTCTTGCCACCCGCGCCGGCACACGCATCCAGCCAGCGTGATCCAGGGGTAAGTGACGCCGATTCCAGGAGGAGCTGAGAAGCGAGATCCTGAACTTCGATGAATCCGGATTCGAACGATCGCGTTTTCGTCACATCCGCTTCGTCCATGAGCTGCAGCGCTGTGGGCAGAGCTGCGGCCGCGCGCCACCGCCAACCCAAGTGATCGAATTCGGCAGTGACCTGGGGTAGCGCGTCCGCTTTCACGCGCAACCAGAGCGGCGCTCGCGTATGCAGGGCGTCCAACTGCTCGGGTTCAAACGCACGGGGACACTCCTCGCGGACCCACTGCGGGAGAAGCTCATCCGGTGTCATCTTACGACCCGGCGTAGAAGCGGGTTCGACCGTCTGCGCATTGAGGAGCTCGGCTTTCGCCGCGACGGAATGCGGGCAAGGGGGCCAGTCTGCGACGAGCGCGGCGCGAAAGTGTTCTGTCGCGCGAGCGTCGGCCGCGAGCCAGGCAATGATTCGCGCGGCTTGATCTGGATTCGTATCGAGGGCGGGATCGATCCACGGAAGGTAGCGGAGGGTGGCGTAAATGAGTTCACGATACAGTCGCCGATCGCGCGACCCGAACGATCGGTTACTCGAGAGCAGCGTCTGGACGCGCGCGGGCAGATTTCGATCCACGCGCCAGTGGGGCCGCAACTGACCGAGCAAATGAAGCAACGTCCGCTGCTGGCTGCCGACGAAGCTCATGAGTCTGGCGCGCGGTCCGCCGGATCAGAACCGGAGCACGCCCACCCGAACGCTGAAGCCGAAACGGCTTTCCCGGCGCGGCCCGTCGAACAACGTGATCAGATACTCGATACGCCAGGTGTTTCCAATGTTGTGGCGGATGCCGTACATC
>JBDSPT010000118.1:0-3545 GCA_039930205.1 Opitutus sp.
CGCGAACCGGTAGCAGTAATCCTGTGGTGCACGTGATATGGCTGACCTGAATGACCTTGGTGCGCGGGCCGATCAGCTCGCGAATCCGCTGAAGATTGGCCTCAGGGCTCGTTGGATCTGGATCGAACAGTCGTACCTTGATCCCCCGCTGCCTGACTTGATTGAACCATGGGAACGAACCGCCCGGATGCGCGTGCGATTCGAAAATGACTTCATCGCCTGAGTTGAGCTCCAAACCGGCGGCAATAATCGAGTTCGCTTCCGTCGCATTGCGCGTGAAACAGATCTCATCAGACTGAGCCCCCAGGAAATTCGCCACGATCAACCGTGCTGGATCCAGCAACTCATGGCCCGTCTCCGAATGCCGCTGCAACTGGCGGGCGATGGTTTCCACGGTCGTCAGCACGCGATTCGACGCAGGTCCCAATCCGCCGGTATTGAGATACAGCGGGTCATCTTCGAGCGGGAATCCGGCCCGCACGGCCCGCCAGTAGTCTTCCGCATTCTTCGGGTTATACGGGGGAAGGGTCCACGACGTCTCGGGATTTGCGCCCGGTGCTCGCGCGGCCAGAAGTCCGACCGTACCAACGCCCAAACTCCGCAAAAAGGTTTTTCGTGTCATTCTCATACTTCGGTAAACGTTAGGGTGTGATCGCGCTCGAGCTTGTCGCCTGGAGGCACCTCAAGATTTTGATCGAACTGAAAGGGGAACGCCATGAGTGGCGCGGGTCGGCGCACAAACCAGTGCACGGGGCCGGAATTGCTTTCGAAGCGGATCTTCACGCGTTGGAGCGTCGTATCCAGTTGTCCATGCCACTCCATCCACCGTGCGCTCGCCCCATGGACGGCCGCAACGCCTTCTCGATTACCATCAGCGATAATCTTGATCGTCGGATCGAGGTGATCGTCGAGTAACTCTCTCGCCCCACGAAACGCCAAACCGGTATAATGCGATCCCGCCAAGCCCGCGGTCGAATGCGGATTTCCCATCGACAGCACGCGCCCGCTGACATTCGTCAGCTGACTGATCCACCGCAGCGACCATGACTTCTCCGGGGCGTTGACGGCGATAGTGATCGTTCTGCTTTCTGTGAGCAGGACGTCGTCCTCACGTTTCCACGCGAGCGTTTGTTCGAAATTCGCCGTGTCGCGGGATACCTCGAGCCGACGCCATGCCACATGATGCTGCGTGCCCTGATTCTTGAGCAGCTGATAACCCTGCCCTCGCAAGCACGTCGGTCCGCCCCAGAAATTCGTGCCGGAGACGTTGTTCAACGTCATGCTGAGACCGTGGTGCCAGGGGTGATCGTTCGGCCGAAAATTCGTCAGCGTCTCTCCCGAGAGCGAATTCAGCGGGTGAAAATACGGGCGGGGCGCTTCGACCTCGGGTGCGTCCGACCGGTACACATAACGACAGAGCACGCGGCCCTCCCACCATAGCACCTCTGCCCGATCGGGCTCATGTTTGAGTTCAATCATAGTAGGACATGCGCAAAGGATTCTTCGTAGCGGGGTCCGGAAAACGTTCGAGTCTCACCGTTCGGCGCGACAAGGGTGGCGGCGATCTGTCCCGGCGTGTTCACGACCAGGTGGAATCGCCCGTCGTTGATCCGCCATTCCACCTCAATCAATCCGCGCGGTGTGCAGACACTCCCTTTCGCATGGGTGAGTCCGCAGATTCGCGGCTCGATGCGGATCGCGGCAAAGCCTGGGTGAGTCGGGGTGACGCCCAGAATCCGCTGTTGAAATTCAAGCACCGGATGAGCCGACCACGCATGGCAGAGCGAACGCCAGTAACTGTTTTCCTCGACGAACGCGGAAAGCCCGTAGTTCACCGACTCATGCCACGGTCCCAGGTACTTCCGCATGTCGTCATAGCGACCGCTCCGCTCCAAGGCGGTGAAGCCCGCGTGCCACCAAAAGAATGAACCCGGCGCCAACTTCGCATCGTGGGGAAAGCGCCGAAAGATGATATCGCGTTCACGCCTGCCCGCGAGGCCTGCAATGATCGCCCACGCGTTGCCGTACTGGCTGACTTCTGGTCCGCCGGGCCGGTCGAAGTACAGGCCTTCTTTCTCCGACCAGAAACGCACATGAGCCGCTTGGCGCAAACGCTCGGCTTCGGCTCGCAAGTCCGACGCCTCCACCTCGCCGCCCAGATGCGCGGACAGGTCCGCGACCTCGTCGAGCGCGTTGATGTACTGAGCCGTCAGGATCGTGGTTGCGCCCTCATCTGCTCCCGGCACCACCCCACGCGGCCACCACGGGCACCAATCGGTGATATTCCAGAACGGCAGCCGGGCGGGCAAGCCAGCCGCGTCGCCATGGCGTCGATACCAATCGAGTACCGCACGCATTCCGGGCAGCAAGTCCCGCAGCGTCTCGCGGTCTGCCGTATGGTAGAAATAGTCCTTGATCGTGGTGATCCAATGGATGCTCCAAGCCGGAATGACTTGAACGAGACGCGAGGGATAGCGGCTTTGGGTCAAGCCCTCGGGCAGCCGCGACCAGTCGAATTGATAAAGGGATTGGCGGCTCAGCCGGCTGTCCCCGGTCGTGGACATCGCGAGCTTCGATGTGATCATCGTATCCCCGGCGTACTGCATCTGCTCGTAGTGCGGACAATCTTCAAACGTCTCATGCGAGCACATCCGCATCGTGTGCAATCCGACGGCCCAGATCCGATCGAGTGCCGGATCGGACGACTGAAACGTCGCGCTGACGCGGTACGGATAGGCGGTGAAGCGCTGCTGCACCGCCCGCAAGGTGAACGGTTCGCCGCCCACCTTGATCTCTAATCCGACATAGCGGAAGGCCCGCCAGTGCAGCGGCTCGAATGTTTCATCGCGGCCCGACGGCTCCCACACATCTGACCAGCCGGTCACCCTGCCGCGACGATCGAACGTCCAGCCGCTTGATTCGTCCGCAAAGTGGGAGGCCAGGTTCGCGAGCGACTGCTGCTTTCCAAATAGCACGGCATTCGGCGTGCCCCATGGCAGTCGAAGCGCTTCCGCGTACGTCAGACGCACCGAGCTGCCGGCGCCTCCGGAGCCGACGAGATGCGGGAACGCCGTCGTGAGGATGCCCATGTCGAGCACCACTATGAGTGTCGTGTTCGGCGACAGCGTGAGCGGCGAGCCCCCCGTCAAAAGCTGGCGCCACTTTTCGGATACGCGCCCGCCTCCTTCGAGAAATGCGTCGGCGAAAGGCTCAGGCGATCCTTCCTCCAACATGGGTATCATTCGCGGCAACAGCCCGTAGGGACTGGTCGGATCGCGCCGGTTCACCAGCAACTCCGCCTGGTAGAGAACATGGGCCGCGGACCACCCGCTGTCGTCAAACTCAGCCGTGTTCCAACCGACCGGGATCAAGGCCGATACGTGATGTTCGAAGTAGCCATGGTAACCCTCGAACGTCGTTCCATCGTTTTGAAATCGATGGGCCCGATCCACCGCGACCTTCCAACTCGCGCCCGTCTGAAGGTCGGCAACCACCGACCCCGCAGCGGAGAGGATCGAACCCTCGAGGACAAAACCGCCGGTGTA
>JBDSPT010000119.1:0-10010 GCA_039930205.1 Opitutus sp.
TGGCAGCGCTCGCTGAGCTCCGCGCGCTCGCAGCCGAATGTGGCGTGGCAACAGATCCAGACCGCGATCTCGTCACGCTCCCCGAAGACGCCATAAGTCTGCTGGAGTTGGCGGATCCGCTCTGGGCTCGCTTGGGCGTGGCGATTCGGGAATGGCGCGATTTGGTACCGTTGTGTCGGCTGGAGGACTTTGGCTTTCCTGAAGGACCGACGATTCATCTCGAGGAAGGCAGTCCGCGTCTCCGGTATCTTCACAGTGGGGTTGAAGCATCCGCCTTCATCGCGATCGGCGATGGATCGATCTACAAGTTTTATCGTCCCGTCGAGGGCACGGAGAAACTGATTGGAAGTACGTTCGCGTTTCAGCCCGGTGAAGAGCGATTGCTCGAGGTGCAGGCACGACCCGGGAATTATCGGGATATCTTTGAGAAGATCTGGTTGATCGATGCGCTGGGCGTGCCCACGGAAGTGATCGGCGTAACGCCCGAAGGGATCGTCGTGGCGAAGCAGACGATCGGAGAGCCGTTGCCCCAAGGCGAGGACATGTCGCAGCAACTGCCGGCCGGGTTGATTGAAATCCCGTCGCGTTTCCTGCGCGTGAATCGCGATCACCCGCGGCTTTATTTTCTCGCGGAGCGGGCGTGGCTGGTGGCCGACCTGCACGCACGAAATTTTGTGCGCTGCAGCGACGGAGCTTTGCGCGTGATCGATCTGGTGGCGGCGCCCTGGCCCAACGAAGCGGCTTCCGTGTATCCGTTGATTCGTGACTGGATGGACCGCGTGCGGGTTGATCCTGGGGCGGGTTTGCTGGGAGCGGTGAACGACGCGGATCTTTAGGACGGTTAGGAGGTGTCAGGTGGCGGCGGGTGGGCGAGGCGAAGCCCGGAAACGGTTCGCGCCTGTCCGTGGTTCTTGCTCCCTCATACGGCCAAACGGCCGGTCAAACTCACTCTTTCATTCCAAGACTCCAGCAAATGCCGGGCGGGGGATTACGCCGGTAAATTCTAAATCGCCGGTCGTTCTGAGACGGCAATCCATCGCCGAGCCTAAAGGTGTTAGACGCCGAAGGACTTTCACAACACGTGTCATTCTGAGAGGCGGACCAACGTTGCGTAGGGTGGATGGGACATGAACTCATCGGGTCGTGGCGAGGAGCGAAGCGACCATCCCTCGGAAACTTCCGGTGGATTGCCGCGCCGGCAAGCCGGCGTGCAATGAAAAAGCCGTCGGCGCAACGCCGACGGCTTTGGGAGATGAGAGAACTCAGGCTTTCTGGGTCGCGAGGAAGGCGAGGACGTTCTCGCCCTGCTTCTCCGTGACGCCGGAATCCTTGTAGACGATTTTGCCGTCTTTGATGACGTAGCATTCGCGCGATGCCATCATCAGGGCCGACTGGCCGAACGCCTTGACGACCTTCTTTTCGGTATCAGCGATCAGCGGGAACGGGAAGTGATTTACCTCTTTGAACTCCTTTTGTTTTTCCACGGGGTCGGTGCTGACGCCAACAATCGCGACGCCTTTCTTCGCGAGTTCGGTGTTCGCATCGCGGAGGGAACAACCTTGTTTCGTGCAACCGCCGGTGAGTGCTTTCGGGTAGAAGAACACGACGGTGTACGTATGGTCCTTGTAGACATCGCCCAAATTGAGCGTGGTGCCGGCGTCAGTGACGCCAGAGACAACGGGGGCGGCGTCGCCGACCTTGAGTGATTCGCTGCGGCCGAGAGCCGCGAAGATGGAAGACATAAGGATAAAGCAGAGAAAGCGTGGGCGGATGTTCATGCGCTGCCACCTAACGGCTAGACGGAGTTTTTCGCAAGTCGAGGGCTGCCGAACTCCACGCCGAGCCATGCTGACGCATTTTGCCGGAACTTCAGCGCACGCGATCCACACTAACCGCGCCCGTGATTCGTCCTCTTTTCTGGAATACTGCCGCCGTCAGGGCGGAAGCTTGCGTTGGCGGTGCAGGAGGCTTGTCATAGACCCCCTTTTCGCGGAGAAACGCTGTTCCTGGCGTCCGCGCCCTCATCACTCTGGTTCATCTACTCATAGTACCTGTGCTACCCATGGCTTCCGCTCTCCGCTTCGCGCTTCGTTGGTTCGGTTTCGCGTTGATCGCTTTCGTTTCACCTCTCGTGCGTGCAGAAGGAGCTGCCGATGGGTTTGATCCCAACGTCAACGGCAACGTCTACGCGGTCCTCGTTCAGCCGGATGGAAAGATCCTAATCGGCGGAAAATTCGGGACGATCCAGCCGAACGGTGGCGCGGCCATTACCCGCAACAACATCGCGCGGCTTCTGCCCGATGGCCGAAACGACTCATCGTTCACCGGCGATGTGAACGGCCAAATCAACTCGATGGTTCGCCAGCCCGACGGCAAGATTGTCATCGGTGGGGCGTTCACGTCGGTGTCAGGCACCACGCGTAATCGCGCCGCCCGGCTTGATGTGAACGGCGGAGTCGATGCTACGTTCGATCCGAATCTGGGTGGAGCGCTGACCCAGGACGTCCTGGCGGTCGCGCTTCAATCCGATGGCAAAGTATTGATGGGTGGCAGCTTCACCACCGCCAAGGGCGCGACTTCACGCAACCGTATCGCGCGTTTCAATGCGGACGGATCGCTCGACGCCACGTTCGATCCCAACGCCAACAACCTCGTGCAAGCGATCGCAGTTCAGCCAGATGGTCGCATTATCATCGGCGGCGGTTTCACCACGCTCGGTTCGTCCGCCACGGCCCGTAACCGCATCGCCCGGCTCAACACTGACGGGTCCATCGATGGCTCATTCGACCCCAAAGCGAACAATCTTGTAGCCGCAGTCGAGCTGCTGCCGGACGGAAAGATTTTGATCGGTGGCAGCTTCACCACGCTGCAACCGAACGGCTCCGACACGGCCGTCCCCACCAATAATCTGATGCGGCTAAACTTCGATGGAACGATCAGCTCGACGTTCTTCGGCGGCACGAATGGTCCGGTGTCCGCCATCAAATTGCAGCGGGATGGCTCGATTCTGGTCGGGGGCTCGTTCTCGGGGCTCAGCGGTGGCACTCGGGTCTACGCCGGTCGGCTGCTGCCCGATGGCACCGTCGACAACACGTATTTCCCTTCGCCGAACTTCACGGTTTTCGCCTTCGCTCTCCAGGCTGATGGCTCGGCAGTGTACGGTGGTGGTTTCACGGCGATGCGGGGCACCGGCACGACGCCGATCATCCGGAATCACGTGGCGCGGGTTCTGCCTTCCGGTGGTCTGGATGCCGATTTTCGGCCTGACGCGAATGGTCGGCTGCAGTCGTTGGCGGTACAGTCCGATGGCAAGGTTCTCGTCGGGGGTTCATTCACGAGTATTGCCGGCCAGACCCGGCGTGGATTCGCGCGGCTCAACGCCGATGGAGCGATCGACGTCTCGTTTAATGCTGATGTCGACGGGCCTGTGCTCGCGGTGGCGCAGCAGTCGAACGGCATGTTGGTCATTGGCGGGTCGTTCACCCGCGCCGGTGGACTCTCGCGGTTCAATATCGCGCGGCTCAAGACCGACGGCTCGGTGGATGCCACGTTCGATCCAGGGCCGAGCGGTCAAGTCAACGCGATCAAGATTCAGAACGACGGCAAAATCGTCGTTGGCGGGGGTTTTGGCCAATGGCGGCCGAACTCAACCACGGAACCGGTGAACCGCCCCTATCTCGCCCGAGTCAACTCAGACGGATCGCTTGATACCTCATTTTATCCAAATCCGAATGCTGCGGTGAACGCGCTCATCATCCAATCGGATGGCAAGATCGTCGTCGGGGGCGCCCTGACGGCCCTGGCTCCCAATGCCGGCTCCGGCGTACGCCGCCTCGCGGTGGCCCGCGTCAATGGTGACGGAACGTTGGATACCGGGTTCGATCCCAATGTGGACGGAAGCGTCTCGGCGATGCTGCTGCAGAGCGACGGCGCGATTATCCTGGGCGGCACCTTTACCCGACTGGCGCCCAACGGCACCACTACCGTCACGGAGCGGATCAACCTGGCCCGCGTGAAGAGCGATGGTACGCTCGATGCGACCTTCAATCCGAAACCCAATGCGCCGGTCTACGCCCTCGCGCTGCTCTCCGACGGAAAGATCGTCATGGGCGGTCGGTTCACGACCGTGCAGCCAAACGGTGCGACTTCGACGACGGATCGGAAGTTCATCGCGCGCTTGAAGACGGATGGATCGCTGGATGACGTGAATGTCGCTTTGGATACGTTGGCGGGAAATCAAGTGGTGGCGCTGGCTGTAACGTCTGCAAACCAGCTGCTGGTCGGTGGAGCGTTCACGACCGTGAACAACGTTTCGCGGAATCGTCTGGCGCGCATTAATGCGGATGGAACTTTGGATGGTTCGTTCAACTCGGACGTGAGCACGGCGGCAGGCTCGCCGATCGAGGTCCTCGTTTCTCAAGGGGACGCCGGATTGCTCGCGGCAGGCTCGTTTGCTGGACTCAACGGGACAGCCAGTACCAATCTCGCGCGTTTTACGACGGACGGCGCGCCCGACTTGAGTTTCGCCCCATCGATCAACGGACCGGTTCACGCGGTTGCGCAGTTGGCCACCAAGGGCGCATCGAGCCCCACCCAGAGGGCAGGCTTCGCGTGGTTGCAGAGCAACGGCCAGCTTCGTTCGGATTTTGCCTTCCCGTCGGGAGCCAGTCTCGGCCTGATCACGCGCGTCGCGGTGCAGGCCGACGGCAAGATCATCACGGGCGGACTCGTTGATACCGCGGGTACGACCGGCAGCGTCGTTCGCTTCAACCGCGACGGCACACGCGACGAGTCGTTCCAGCCCGCTGCCTCTGGTACAATCAACGCCATCATCGTGCAGGCGGACAAGAAGATCGTGATCGCCGGCGAGTTCACGATTGTCGCGACCGTTACGCGCAACAACATCGCTCGTCTCAACGAGGATGGCACGCTCGACACGACCTACAACCCGAACGCGAATGCGGCGATTGGCTCGATGGCATTGCAGAGCGACGGGAAGATCCTGATTGGCGGAACGTTCACGTCACTTTTGCCCAACAGTACGACCGCGGCGGTCGCACGAGCTTTTGCGGCGCGATTGAACACCGACGGCACGGTCGACGCGGACTTCAATCCGGCCCCCAACAATACGGTGCTTTCGATTCTGGTGCAGGGTGACGGCAAGATCTGGATCGGTGGCAATTTTACGACGGTTCAGCCCAATGGTGCCACGACGTCGACGGCTCGCACTTATATTGCCCGCCTGAATACCGCTGGGACGCTCGACACCGCGGTCGACTTGAAGTCCAACGGCGCCGTGGTCGCTCTCGCGCTGCAGGGTGACGGCAAGGTGGTCATCGGGGGTTATTATAACAGCATCGGTGGCTTGACCCGTAACTACCTGGCCCGGGCGAACTCTGACGGAACGCTCGATGCGAGCTTCAATCCCAACCCCAACAGTCCGGTGGTTTCGGTCTCAATTCAGCCCGATGGCAAAATTGTGGCGGGCGGTTCCTTCTCCGCCCTTGAGCCCGGCAACACGGTTTACAATCCGGCTTCCGCGACGCCGCGTAATCGCGCGGTTCGCTTGAACAGCGACGGAACGATCGACCCGACGTTCAATCCGAATTTCGACAATGCGGTGAGCAACATCTTCGCGCTGTCGGATGGTACGATCATCGCCAATGGCTCGTTCTCCGCCATCCAGCCCTCGGGCGCGTTGCTGGTCGGTGGGTCGTTCACTTCGATCAACGGTCTCGCGGTTAACAATCTCGCGCTGTTTGGCAGCGACGGCTCGATCAGCTCGACGTTTCAGCCGAACCCCAACGGCGCGGTCTTCGCGCTCGTTCCCTCGCTCGACGGCAGAGTCGTCGTGGGCGGGTCATTCACCACGATCGGCAACGCGGGTCGGAATCACATCGCGCGGTTCAACAGCGACGACACCCTGGACGGCTCGTTCAACCCGGATGCGGACGGCGACGTATTCGTCGTTCTCCGACAGCCCGACGGCAGGCTGCTGGTCGGTGGTTCGTTCAACAAAATCGGTGGCACCAGCCGCAGCAATCTTGCGCGCTTGAACGCTGACGGCTCCAACGACTCTTCGTTCAATCCAGCGGTCAGCGGGGCCGTCCGGTCGATCGCGCTGCAGGGCGACGGGAAGGTTTTGTTCACACGTGCGACCAGCGGTGGTGGCAACCAACTCGGACGCTTGAACAGCGACGGCTCTGCCGACGGCTCGTTCAGCGCGGCCCACAACAACTCGGTTGAGTCCATCGCCGTGCAGGCTGACGGACACATCATCGCCGGCGGGAGTTTCACTTCGATCGGCGGCGCAGGGACCAAGTATCTCGCCCGCCTCAACAGCAACGGAACCGTCGACGCGACGCTCACCGCGGTGCCGAATGGGACCGTCACCGCGGTTTCAGTACAGGGTGACGGTAAGATTGTGGTCGGTGGAACCTTCAGCAATATCGATGGACTGCCGCGCTTCGGGCTCGCGCGAATTGCCGCCCCTGCACCCGCGACCGATGGCTTCGCGACAGATTCGTCGCACACCGTGGTGACCTGGACGCGTGGTGGCGGAGCGCCGGAAATCTATGCGGCGCTCTTCGAGAATTCCGTCGACGGACTGAGCTGGACCACTCTGGGCGAAGCGACCCGCGTGTCCGGCACGAGCAACTGGCGCCTGTCGGGAGCCAGCCTTTCGAATGCGGGCGCGGTTTACGTCCGGGCCAAGGCTCTCGTGCCGTCGTCGCCTCAGAGTTCGACCGGCGTCGTCGTTTCCCAAACTCAATTCTACTTCGGCAGCACACCGACCAGCGCGCCGGTTGTTACCAGTGCGACCGCGGTGAGTGTCGCTGCGGGATCGTCTTTCCTCTACTCGATCGCGGCCTCGGGCAATCCCACGAGCTACGCGGCCACCGGCCTGCCCGCCGGGTTGAGCTTCGATAGCACGGGCGGAGTGATCTCAGGCGTGCCGACACAGGTTGGCACGTACACGCTGACCGTCTCGGCGACGAATGCGTTCGGTACCAACACCGTGACGGTAACGCTGATAGTCGGCGCGCCTGGCTCGACCACGGATGAGGGTCGCACGATCAATCTGTCGGTGCTCGCTCCGGTCAGCGCCGGGAACTCGATCATCGCCGGCTTCGTGATCAAGGGTACGTCAGCGCAAGACATCCTGCTCCGCGCGATCGGACCTGGCTTGTCTTCCTTGGGAGTGACTCCGGTCCTCGCGGCGCCTCGCCTGAAACTCTACAACTCCGCTGGGACGCTGGTGAAGGAAGTGACGACCTGGGGTGGCGCGAGCACCTTGTCGCAGGCGTTTGTGCGACTCGGCGCGTTTGCGCTGACCTCTACGAGCGCGGATTCCGCGGTGCTCGTGACGTTGGCGCCCGGAGCTTACACCATCGACGTCAGTGATGTGGGAACAGCAGGAGGCACGGCGCTCGCAGAAGTTTACGACGCTTCGAACAGCCCGCCGCCGGCCAACTCGCCGCACCTCGTGAATATCTCGGCGCGCGGCATCGTGAACGCAACCCAGGCCGTGACGGGCGGGTTCGTAATCACGGGCAGCACTCCAAAACAGATGCTGATCCGTGGTATTGGTCCCGGCCTGACGGCACAAGGAGTGGCCAGCGTGCTCGCAAATCCCATTGTCACGCTCGTGAAGATCGGTACCGGCAAGATTGCGGAGAACGACAACTGGCAGACGCCGGTTACCGTGACCTCAGCTTATCCCGGCGCGTCAGCGGCGCAGATCTCGGGTGCGGCGGTCACGACCGGCGCCTTTGCGTTGGTTGCTGGTAGCAACGATTCAGCCATGCTTGTGACCCTGGCTCCTGGCATCTACACGGCGTCGGTGAGCGGTTCAGACAGCACGCCTGGAGCCGCGATGGTCGAGGTGTACGAGCTTCCTTGATACCACGCGACCTGGTCTGCCGGAGCGGAACAGCCCTGGCAGATGGGAGCCGGCTTCGATCTCATGAACGAACTTCAGCGACGGGCGAATGAACTGGAACCCTGGGTGACCCAGTTTTCCGTGCTGGGCCAGAAGTTTGGAGGCACCTACGACGCGCTGAACGACGACCGCGTGAGTCGGGTGGTGGAGTTCTTTCCTCGCTGCCGCCGGATTCTCGAAGTCGGCTGTCTGGAAGGGGGACATACGGTCATCCTCTCGCGAGCATACCCGTACACGGACATCGTTGCCCTCGACGGACGCAAAGAAAACCTGGAGAAGGCAAAGTTCCTCACGTCGCTCTACGGCTGCAAGCGCGTGACTTTCGGGTTGGAGGACTTGGAAATCGCCGATCTGTCGCCGTACGGGAAATTCGATCTCGGCGTGTGCCTCGGCCTGCTCTACCACCTGATCGAGCCCTGGAAGTTCATCCAGCAGCTTGGATCGCAGTGTGATGCGCTGTGGATTTGGACGACGATTTGTGACGACGCTTCGGCGGAGACGGTCAACGGTAAGTACCGCGGGAAGATTTTTCAGGAGGGGCCGCTGGACCACGCGCTGAGTGCGCTGCGCGGACAGTCGTTCTTCCCCACGCTCGGCAGTTTGGTGCAGATGCTGCGCGATGCGGGGTTCTGTGACTTCCGCGTGCTGAACATGGAAGTCACGCCCGATGGTCCAAGCGTCATGCTGGCCTGCACGAAGCAGACCTTCCGGCTGGCGGGTCAGTAATTCGCCGCGCCGGCGAGTGCCCGGCGCTCCCGGGCTACCAGTCGTCGGATCGGAACGGCATCGCGGGCAGACCGGCGCCGTCGTAGAGATTCGCCTCGGGCGCATTGCTCCAGGCGTAGCGAACTGCGACGGGCTCCTTCACGTTGGGCGAAGAAACGATGAGCATGTTGCGATCGATCCGGCCCACGCCGACATGGAAGACGCGATCCTCTCCCGCGATCTCCAAGCTTTGGACTGGCTTGTGGTGAGCAACGAGCCCGGAGCCGGCTTGCGAAAACGTGATCCGCAAGGTTGACCCTTCGCGTGTTGCGGCGGCGAATACAGGACCCGCGGTATCGCCTGGGATGCCGTGGAGCTGGGCTTTCGCCAGTAATGCCAGACGACGGCCAACTTCCATCTTCGTGGTAGGATGGATGTCATCGGGATCGCCCACATCAATGGTCACGGCCATGGCCGTCCCCGAAACCTCGAGAACCTTTGCCTGGGCTTCGCGGAGACGTGCCCAGTCACGACCTCCTGGATTGCCGTTCGCGTAGTTCGGCAGCTGCACGAAATAGAATGGTAGCGAGTCATCACCCCAGTTGGCGCGCCAGGATCGGATCAACGCCATCTGCAGTTCGGTATACTCTGCGGCGCGCCCGACGTTGGATTCTCCCTGGTACCAGAGAAAGCCACGCAGCGCGACCGGCTGCAGTGGTGCGATCATCGCATTGAACAAACCACTTGGGCGGGCAGGGGAATCGTCGGTCGCCGGCGGTGGTGGCCAGGGCAGCGGATTTTTCGTGCGCGTCGCCCGTGCCTCCTCCTGCGCCTTCTGCCACGCTTCGTTCTCCGCGTGGTGGCGCGCAACCCGTTCTGGCGGCCATTCGCTGACCGCCTGTTGCCAACGAGCATCGATGGCGGCGCCGTGGCTCGTGGTTCGAAGAGCAGCCTCGCTCATCCATGCTTCAATCGCGGTGCCGCCCCAGGAGCTGTTGATGATTCCAACCGGCACACCGAGTTTGCGCTGCAGTTCGCGGGCGAAGAAATAGCCCACCGCGGTAAACTCGCCCACGGTTTCAGGCGACGCGCTTTCCCACTTCGACGTCGCGACCAAGTCAGCCGGCGCTCCGGCCACCTCATGCTCCACCTTGAGCTGTCTCACCAGCGGGAGATCGATCATTGCCGTCTCTTTCTCGTCGTCGCGCAGCAAGGCCACGGGCCATTCCATGTTCGACTGACCCGACGCCAGCCAAACCTCTCCCACGAGCACGTCGCTGATGAGCGCGTTGCTGTCCTTGCCCGTTACGATCAGATCGTTGGGGTCCGTACTCGCGGCCATCGGCTCGAAGTACGCGATCCA
>JBDSPT010000120.1:0-4965 GCA_039930205.1 Opitutus sp.
CGGACTCCGAAGTGCATGCGCCCACGTTGCTCGCCTTGAGCATAAGCGAAATCACGGCGCAGCTTTTTCCGCACTTGCCGCAGCAGAAGATCGTTTTCCGCCTCGCCAAGATCGCCGACTCGGATCTGCGAAAAATCGCGCCGGCCTCCCGCCGCTCCCACCGTGATGCACGGCAGTCCACGATCGCGGCAGGCGGCGATCAATCGCGCCTTGTTGGTCATGTTGTCGATCGCATCCACGACAAACGTGAATGTCGGTGCTAGCAGTCGTTGCGCAGTCGACTCGGTCAAAAATTCCGTGACCGCTTTGACGCAACACTCCGGGTTAATCGCCTGCACACGCTCCGCCAACACCTCCACCTTGGGTCGGCCGATCGCGCCTTCCAGTGCGGGCAGCTGACGGTTCACATTTGTGATACACACATCGTCCAAGTCGATAAGCGTGAGCGCGCCCACACCACTTCGCGCCAAGCCCTCCACGGTCCATGAGCCGACTCCGCCAACTCCGATCACACACACGTGCGCTGCACGCAGTCGATCAAGTGCGGCGCGTCCCCACAATCGTGACACGCCGCCAAACCGCTCGAAGTAGCCGCCGACGAGTGACGTCGGCGGCCCCTGCACTTCGCGCGGGTCCTTCATCTAAAAATTACGCGCGATGCCGGCTCAGTGCGCGTTCTTATGGAAGAAGGTCGACGCTTCGCTCACCAGCCGATTGGGGTCGGCCGCGAAGCCGGCATTGTCGGTCTCGATCGCCATCACGCCTGACCACTTCGCTTTTTTGATCTCGGCGAACAGGTCGTTGTAATTCGCTTCGCCGGTCCCGATCTCCACATCCAACACGACCGGTTTTTCGCCCGACTTGTCGACGCGCTTGTCTTTCAAATGCATGTCGAACACGCGGCCGTTGTACTCGCGAAACACTTTCGCGGCATCGAAACCGGCGGCCGTTACCCAACCCACATCGAGGCACACGCCGATCCGAGCATCACGAGCGGCCAGAACGGATTTCACCGTGGCGGGATCGCCGTAAACGGAACCCGTTCCGTGGTTATGAATCGCGAGCTTGATGTCGTACTCCTTCACCAACGCTTCGAGATTGTCCCACTCGCCCATCGTTTTCGGCTCAACGACGATGAGGCCGATTCCCATGAGCTTCGCGAACTCGAAGAGCTTGCGGTTATCTTCCTTGTCCATCGACGTTCCGTTCACGCCAAACGTGTAACACACCAATCCGTGCTGATCCAAAACCGCCTTCTTTCGCAGCGCTTCCTCCTTCGTCCCTTTCGGATCAATGTGCTTGGCGATCAGCTGAAGGTACTTGATGTGATGCTTGTCGACGAATGCGACGACCTCGTCGAAGGTCATGTTACGACAGGTCCAGGTTTGCAGTCCAAGCTGCGGACCCGTGTCGGCAGCACGCGCGCCGAGCGCCAGCGCGCACGACGTAATTCCAAAGACAACCAGCAATCGGAAGAATAGTTTCATGGGGTGAAGGATGAGAGGGTTCGGCTCAGGGGTTAACACTCGCCCTTGAGCGAGCAAGCCGCAATCCGCGCGCGGCATTTTGCTCAGGCCGAACACCCATGGTTTGGCCGGGATTCCCTCGCACCCGCACGGTTGCGCCGCGGAACGGCCCAATCCATCGTCATCTTCCAAACCCTTTACCCATGATCGTCGTTCATGTTCATGTTCAAGTGAAACCTGAGTGCATTGTCGCCTTCAGGGCTGCCACCCTGGCCAATGCTGAAGCGAGCGTCCGTGAACCCGGGATCGCTCGCTTCGATGTCACTCAGCAGGCTGAAGATCCCGCCCGCTTCACCCTCGTCGAAGCGTATCGCACGCCCGATGCGCCTGCGGCGCACAAAGCCACCGCCCACTACGCGCTCTGGCGCGACACGGTTGCGCTGATGATGGAGACGCCGCGCAGCAGCACGAAGTACGTCAGCCTCTTTCCTCCCGACGCTGAGTGGTAAGCTGGTCCTCCCCGCCAGGACGCCCATCTCATGTTGTTCGAATTCGCCACCGCCACGCGGATCGTTTTTGGAGTCGGCTCGCGCGCGCAGCTTCCCGGGATCACCCGCACGTACGGTCAGCGACCACTCGTTGTAACCGGTCGGACCGTAGCGCGAGCTCAAACTCTCCTCGATGCTCTCACCGCCGCGCAACTCACCGTCACGACCTTCGCCGTCGGCCACGAGCCATCGATCGACGACATCGTCCACGGCGTCGCAGTTGCGCGTGCAGCACGCTGCGACTGCGTGATTGGATTGGGTGGCGGCAGCGCGATCGATTCCGCGAAAGCCATCGCCGCTCTCCTGACCAACCAGGAAGAACTGCTCGACTACCTCGAGGTGATTGGGGCCGCACGCCCGCTCAAACACCCATCGGCGCCGTGTATCGCCATTCCCACCACCGCCGGCACCGGCGCGGAAGTCACGCGCAACGCGGTCCTCTCCTCCCCCACCCATCGGCTCAAGGTGAGCCTCCGCAGCCCGCACATGCTGCCACGCGTCGCTCTGATTGACCCGGAACTCACACGTGATCTTCCACCCGGACTCACGGCCTCGACCGGACTTGATGCCCTTACTCAGCTGATCGAGCCCTACGTCTCCAGTCGTGCCAATCCGATCACAGACGCGATCTGCGTGGAGGGACTCCGTTGCGCAGCTCGTTCTCTCCATCGCGCGGTTGAGCACGGTGAGGACCTTGCCGCGCGTGAAGGCATGTCACTCGCCAGTCTTTTCGGCGGCCTTGCGCTCGCCAATTCCGGACTCGGCGCCGTCCACGGCCTCGCCGGACCAATCGGCGGAATGTTTCCAGCGCCGCATGGCGCGGTCTGCGCCGCGCTCCTGCCCGCGGTGATCGAGACCAACATCGCAGCACTCCGCGCCCGCGTGCCCTCCTCACCTGCGTTGGCGCGCTTCCACGAGATCGCTCGCTTGTTGACCGGCCAGCCTCACGGGGAATCCGCAGATTTGATTCGTTGGATTCGCCACCTCGTCTCGTCGTTACCAATTCAGAAGTTGTCCACCTACGGCATTACTCGATCTGACTTCCCTGCCCTCGTGTCCGCCGCCGGTAACGCCAGCAGCATGAAAGCGAACCCGCTCCCCCTCACGCCTGCGGAGCTCACGGAAATCCTGGAGCAATCGTTGTAGGACCCGGTAAAACCGACGTTCGGGTCTGTGAAATTTTCCGATACCGGCAGGGATGCCGGTGTCACTTCACCGCAAACACCTCTCCACCGCCGCGATCGCGGAGCGCTCGCGCGTCACCCAGTCACCGCGAATCTCCACAAACGTCAGCCCTCGCGAAACCAGCGTCTCGCGCCAGAGGCCACTGCATTTCTCCCGGCTCGCTTCATCCGGAAACGCGCGTTGCGGATCAGGCGCCCAAGGCACGTCCGTGTCACAAAGCAGGTAGAGCGCATATTCGCGACTCCGCGTTTCCGCTTCGGCGCGAACCCAAGGTGGACACTCCCCCGGAAAAAGCAGATCCGCCCAAAGCACGTTCGTGAGCAACTCCGTGTCGAAAAACGCCATTCGCTTCGCTTTCGCCAGTGCGTAGTCCTCGTTGGCAATCTGACCAAGCGCAATCGTACCAAGATCCGCTCCCACGATCTTCCCATGCTTGATGTCCCAGAATTCGCGCACGAACTCCGGTGACCATGGCTCTTGAAAATGTGTGGCGAGTGTCTGCGCGAGCATCGTCTTGCCCGTCGACTCGGTCCCAAACACCGCAATCCGCGTGATCCTTGTTTTTCTCATTGCACGTCTTCCATCAGGCCGTGTTCGCTCGCGCCCACTGTTTCCAGCCGGTCACCGCGAGCACGAAGTAGATCGCGTAGAGAAACGCCGTGTAACCAAGATCCGCGTACCAGTACGACACGATCGCGACGCCGTTCGCGGCGAGCCAGAGAGGCCAGTTCTCCAGTTTCTTCCGCGCCTGCAGCACCTGGGCCGTAACGCTGAAGGCCGCAATAAAAGCATCTCGCAGCGGCATCACCGCATCCGTCCAGCTGGCGAGCGCGAACGCCCACACGACGGTTGCGAAAGTGGTCACGAGGAGCGTCACGCTCAACGCCCGCGGTGTCAGTCGCGACACCGGCAATTCCGGCGCAGCCCCACGCGCTTTCACCCAGTGCCACCAGCCCCAGGCAAGCGTCACCAGGAAGAAGACCTGCAAGGTGGCGTCGGCGTAAAACCGCGTTCGGAAAAACAGCACGCCCTGCACCGTCACCGCGACGAGTCCCACCGGAAACGCCCAGAGGTTCCGGCGAATCATCAGCCACACGCCGACGATGCCGAGCACGAGGTTCACCTGATCGAGCCAGGATGCTTGCGTCAGACCTGTCCAGATGTCGCTCAACAGGTGATTCATGAAGGCAAACCGCCAGCATGGACCCCGTCACAGAACGCGCGCAAGGTTTCCCCCGTCACCACCGCTCGTTACTGTTTCGCGACGAACGCTTCCATCGCTTCGCGTGTGATCGCGTAGCGTGCACCGCACCGCGGACACCTGATTTCGATCTTCTCGTCCTCACCGAAAAGTCCCTGCGCATCCTGCTTCATCGTCGGCGCCAGCACTTCGAGCATTCGCTCCTGATTGCACCCGCAGTGCCAGCGATACACGCGTCGCTCGACCGCCACGAGGGTCTCGGTCGACTCAAGTGTCCGCACCTGTTCCACGGTTAAAGCGTTCAACCAATTCACGTCGCAGTCAGGATGCTCCGTGATGAGCGCGAACTCCTCGTCCGCCAGTTGGAAGTACCGCGCGGTCCGCTGCTCACTCTGGGCATAGAACTTTTCGGCGGCCTTGATGGGATCCGCACCTCCGAAGCTCACCGCACTACGTCGCTTCGGCTGACCAACCGTCACGATGTCCGAATAGAAAATATTTTCCGGCAATTCCTTCACGTTCTCTTCGAACACGCGGCCGGCCACAGCGCCCGTTTCGTTGTCGG
>JBDSPT010000121.1:0-6161 GCA_039930205.1 Opitutus sp.
CGCGCCCTGGGCGTCGACATTGTATTCATCACGGGACGACCAGAAAAGCACCGCAACGCGACCGAAGAGAACCTGCGGAACATCGGCTGTTTTGACTACGCGGCCCTGATCTGTTTACCCGACGGACTCAAGTCGACGGCCGCATCCTTCAAGACCAGCGCGCGCGGGATTCTCGCTGCCGGTGGTGTCACCATCATTGCGAATATCGGTGATCAGCTGAGTGACTTGAACGGCGGATTTGCAGAGAGGACCTTCAAGCTGCCGAATCCTTTTTACCGCACGGAGTAATTGACGCCGTCAAGTCGGGCGCAAAAAAGCCACACCGGAAGGTGTGGCTGGGGCCGCTAAAAAATCTGTGTGATGTCGATTACCGCGGTGGCGCTTGATTCTGGAGCTCGGTGAGCCGGCGGTCGATGTCACCCATTTTGGTGACGAGTTGTTCTTCGACCGTCTTGCGGTCACTGCTCGAAACGATGCTGAGGCTGGCAGCATCGCGTACCACATTCGCGGGCAAGGTGAGCAATCGCGTGATCAATCCTTGATCCTTGAATGAGCTCAGGTACAGAGCCGTGATCTCGTGCGAGAGCTTCATCGAATCCTGCGCGACCGCTTGGGTGGCTTGGAGATTGTTATTCAGCTGCTGATTCCGAGCGAGCTCGGCGGTGAGGACGTTTCCAACCTGGTCCGAGATGCGCTGGCTGTACTGCGCAATCGAGTCGCGGGTGAGATTCTGATCTTTGGACATCTCTGAGAGGATCGGCTGAATGCGGTCAGCCATGCGGGCGGAGACCTTGTCGACCTGCTCATTCTGCATCTTCTCCGCTTCTTCAGGACTCTTGGGCAGCGAGTTGTAGGGCTGCACTTTCCTGGCGATTGCTTCAGCGAGTGCATCCATGCGTTCGACGTTCATCTTCTGCACTTCTTCGTCGGAGCGGAACATGTCCGCTTCGCGGCGGGAGATTGCATCTTTCAGCATTTTATTGGTGGCCTCGATTCGCTGCCGGTTTTCTTCAGAGGCCACTTTGAGTGCATCATTTTGCTCGCGCAGCGGGGCGAGTTCTTCCTGTTGCTTGGCCGACATGTCAGCGACGGTTTGATGATGCAGCCAGTACGCTGCGCCCGTGATAATGATCGCGGTGAGAAGAATCGCCGGTAACTGTTCTTTGAGTTTAAGCCACATGTGTAGTAAGGAGTTGAGTTGATGCTGAGAACGATAAGTCAAAAATGCAATCGTGGGGTTGAGCAGCGATTTGCGGTTGTTTTTCGAACCCGATCTTGCACGTTGCGCGCATGAGCCTGAATGCCAGCGAGCAGATGATTTTCGACTACGTGCAGGGCCACCCTGACGAGAGACATTACTGGAATGAGAAGGTTCAGAAAACTTCAGCGCGGTGCCGGGACGACTTCGAAGCTGCGCGGGAGCTGGAGATGGACCTCTGGAGGTATTATGAAGAACGCAGCGCGGTCGCTTCTCCCTTCAAAGAGGTCGCCCGCCGCGAGGGTGTGCGTCGCACGAGCATGCGGAATCTCGCTGAGCTGCTGGTGCGGCTTTGGGTCCAGCCGCGTCCGAAGAAAATCCAGGCACCCATCGAAGAATAGTTCCCCGCGCGCAGACCTGCCTGCACCTCGTGTTCGAAGAGAGGCATTCCCCCGGCAGGAGCTCATTTGGGACTGCCGATTCGGGGGGGCGCAAATATTTATTTATCAGATACAACTGCGCCGACGAGTTCGTGCTGCGTGACCGCGCGATTGTGTCGAAGAGGTGAAACAATGAAGGAGTTTCGAACTCTATCATGGACACCCGGCACGCTTCGTGCACAGTTATTCCCAAGATATCCACACGATGGAAAACACCCGCGGGGCGATAGCCCCAATTTCGCGGATCAAGGTTGCGGCTAAGACAAAGACCTTCGTGCTCGACACGAACGTTCTCATTCACGATCCGCAATCGATCTATAAGTTCGAGGACAACAATCTCGCCATTCCTGTGGAGGTTTTGGAGGAGCTTGACGCCATCAAGGGCGAGCAGTCGACCGAGCGAGGACGAAACGCTCGAAGGGTTCACCGCATCTTACAGGAGTTGCTGCCGGATTCGCGAGCCATGCACGAGGGTGTGGAGCTTCCCAACGGAGGCACCCTCTCGATCATTATCAATCCGTACCTGATGGACGGAGGACGTTCTTCTCCCGCGATGGATCGGTTGCGCGCCATCCTGCCGGATCTGTCCAAGAAAGATAACCGGATCATCGCGGCAGCGCTGTTTGTGCAGGAGCAGTATCCGCCGCCCACGATCCTTGTGACCAAGGATGTCAACGTGCAGCTGAAGGCGCGCGCGGTCGGGCTGGAATCAGAGGATTACCTGAACGACAAAGTTCCCGAGCCCTTCGACGAAGCCAGTTATCGTGAAGTGGCTATGAGCATCTACGAGCTCCAGCGGTTTTGCTCCGAGGGCGAGTTCACGCTGCCCGAAGAAACCGCCAAGCCGATTTACCTGAACGAGTACATCCTGCTTCGTTCGGATGAAGGAAAGACGATGCCAGCGCGCTACTACGGCGATGGCTGCGTTCGACGGCTGAAGTTGCCGGAGTTTGTGAAGGCCCCGGGTGGCGTGCCGATTCGCGCGCGGAATCTGGAACAGCAGTTTTTCCTCGATGCCCTTCTCGACGACAGCATTCACATCGTGACCTGCTTTGGGAAAGCGGGCACGGGTAAGACGCTTCTTTCAATCGCAGGCGCTCTGCACCAAACGCAGGAGGATCATTCGCGTTATGATGGTGTTTCGATCTCCCGGCCGGTCATCGCGCTGGGGAAGGACATTGGCTTTCTCCCCGGCACGCTCGAAGAAAAAATGAAGCCGTGGTTGCAGCCGTACTACGACGCACTCGAGGTGTTGATGCCGTCGAAGCCACCGAAGGAACCGCAATTCGCGGCGAAGAAGGTTTCCAAAAAGAAGCACAAGAACAGCGACGATCGATTCAACGTGGCGCTGAGCGCGCCACAGCCCAGCCATTCATCGCAACATGGCGGACATGGCAACGCGGCGATCGCCAAACCTTACGAGCGTCTGATGCGGAGTGGCTTGGTGGAAATCGAAGCGCTTGCATTTATCCGGGGTCGCTCGATCGCACGCCGTTTCTTCATCCTTGATGAGGCTCAGCA
Organism: Opitutus sp.; assembly: GCA_039930205.1. GTDB lineage: Bacteria > Verrucomicrobiota > Verrucomicrobiia > Opitutales > Opitutaceae > Opitutus. Next base: position 3,160 of record JBDSPT010000121.1, read on the forward strand.
GCTGACGCCGCATGAGGCGAAAACGGTGATTACCCGAATTTCAGAAGGCTCAAAGATCGTTCTCATCGGAGATCCGGCGCAGATCGACAATCCCTATGTGGATTCGCGGAGCAACGGATTGGTGTATTGCCACAATCGCATGAAGGGCCAGTCGATCGCGGCCCACGTCAAGCTGACGAAGGGCGAGCGCTCACGACTCGCTGAGCTCGCTGCGGATCTGCTGTAAGCGGTCCGAAGCGCCCGATCCGGTTGTCAGCGCGTTTGCGCGCAGGTTCAGATGTCGCGGTCGGGAAGCGAGTGCTTCCTCGCGTAGCCATTCGGAATGATTCTTCGCCGGGTCGCAACCAATCAACTCTGTTCAAGCGCGATGGCCGACACGATTGCCGAGAAGACTGGGTTCTTCGTGACGACGAGCCTGCATCTCCATCACCAGTACGAACACGGCGGAGAAGAAGAAGTCACTGGCGAGTGAATTGCGGAAGAACAGCAGTGTGGGCGGGTACTCAGGATGCCCGACTGTCATGGCCTGCCACCATCCCAGCGCAGTCTTCGAGTAACTCAGATCATACCACCACGCGTGGGTATTCGTGATCAGGTAAAAGATCACGGCACCGGCGAGGGTCCCGGAAAAGAGGTTCAACCAAGTCTTCCGCTGCGACACCTGCCAGCCGAAGAAGAGAGCCACGACGAAACAAAGTGCGCGAATTCCGGCCCCACCAAAGGTCCAGATATAGCCAAACTGTGTTTGGTAGTAGTGATCCAAGTACAGATCAGAAAGGAGCAGTGCGGCAAACGGTATCAGCCAGAGGCGACGATCCCGAAAGTAGACTCCTCCGCAGAAGGCAAGCGCCATGAGGGGCGCAAAATTGGCCAGAGACGGCTCCCAGGCCGCAGCGATGCGCCAACCGGTGGCGGCCAGGATGAGAACGACGGCGAGAATCATCGCTGACATATGGGTGTCGGCGCCGCAGGAGGCAAGTTTGGTTCAGGCCGCTTTGACCAGACGAGTGGGGCGCCCGCGGCCCATCTAGCACTTGGGCTCGGGACTCTCCGCCTCGCGCGCCATGAGCCACAGCAGGTCGGCGATGCGATTCACATACTGCCCCACCACTGGTCGAAGAATTCTGCCATGGGACGTGAGACTAACCAGGTGCCGTTCAGCACGCCGTGCGACCGTGCGCGCAACGTCTAACGCAGCAGCGGCAGTATTGGAGCCGGGCGTGACCCAACCGTCGAATCGGAGATTCTTTCCTTCCAGCGCCGCGACGCCCGAATCGATTCGTGCAAGATCTGACTCGTTCAGTTTTGGAAAATGAGATGCGGCGTATCGTTCGACGTCCGATTGCGAACACGCGACTTCGCCCATTAGTTTGACGAGATCCCGTTGGAGCTCCTCGAGCACGGACGGTCGTGCGGAATCGACGGAGACCGCCTTGGCGAATCCGATCGCGGCATTCAACTCGTCGAAGGCGCCTACCGCAACGATCTGCGGGTGGTCCTTCCCCACGCGCTGGCCGTACAACAAGCTCGTCGTACCACCGTCCCCCGTACGCGTGGCGATTGAGGCCGCCACAACTCAGGCGATGCGGCGCGCTGCGGCTTGAGCGCGAAGGCAGAGTTCCGCCGCTTTGAAGGCGTGTTCCTGCGTCATCGCGATTTCGGTACGATTGAGGCAATCGAGAATCAACTCGCCGAAGAAGCGGAAGCCCACTTTCCCCGCAACGTTCAAGTACTGTTCGCCGCGGCCATCGACCAGATAGAGATTATCGCCGGCGCGATCGCGACCGACGTCCACGTACTTTCGCAGTTCGATGTAGCCCTGCGTGCCCAAGATCACCGTGCGTCCATCACCCCATGTGCTGAGACCGTCAGGTGTAAACCAATCGACGCGGATGTAGTTCGACGTCGCATTGTTGCCCAACAACGACGCTTCGCCGAAATCTTCGAATTCCGGGTGATCGGGGTTTCCGAAATTGCCCACGGCGGCCTGAGTGATCGTTGCATCAGTCGCGCCGGAGTAGAACAGGAACTGCTCGAATTGGTGGCTGCCGATATCGCACAGAATGCCGCCGTAACTCGCGCGTTCGAAAAACCAGCTGGGTCGCGATGGTTTGTTGAGCCGGTGAGGTCCCAGGCCGAGCACTTGGAGCACGCGGCCGATTGCTCCTGCTTGCACGAGGTCTCCGGCATGCATCGCTGATTCCACATGCAGTCGTTCACTGAAATACACCATGTACTTCCGTTTGGTTTCCCCTACGACGCGGCGCGCGTTCTCAAGCTGGTCCATCGCCGTGAAGGGCGTTTTGTCGGTGAAGTAATCTTTGCCCGCCTCCATCACGCGGCACCCGATGGCTCCGCGATGCGAGGGAATCGCGGCCGCCGCCACCAACCGCACGTCGCGATCAGCGAGGATCTCATCGAAAGATCGTGCGACACGAGTTTTCGGATACTTACCGAGAAACGCTTCGACCTTCGTCGGATCGGGATCGTAGACCCAGCGAAGTTCCGCTCCCGCCTCCAGCAGTCCGTTGCACTGTCCATAAATATGGCCGTGCTCAAGGTACGCGGCAGCGAAGACGAATTCGCCAGGTTTGACGACCGGCTGCGCCTTCCCTTGGGGAGCGTAGTTCATTCCGTCAGATTTCTGAGTCATGATAATGGAGATGGGGTGGACGAGAAGGTTGAGGCAAACCGCTGTGTGCGGGAGCGATTAACCGCAGGGTTCAAAGACGGCATCGCACGAGCGGTCGAATCGGGGATGACGTCGGCGGAGGCAGTCGCGTCACGCGATGTTTTTCGCTTCGCGCGTCGTCCTGGCGAGGGCGCGGACATCAGGGTCGATTTTGGAGCGCACTTTTTTGTCCATGCGATCGATGAACAGGATCCCGTTAAGATGATCGGCTTCATGCTGGATGCAGCGGGCAAGCAGACCGTCGCATTTTAGCATATGAGGAACGCCTTGCTCGTCCTGAAACTTCACCGTGATGGCGTCGGGCCGCGCG
>JBDSPT010000122.1:0-10893 GCA_039930205.1 Opitutus sp.
GCTCCGGCCGCAGAACTCACTCGCATGCCCGCGGCCATCGAGATCCCGAGCATGAACATGAACGTCGTGGCGACACACGAGATCGCGATCTGGTGCGCCGCTAATGACGCCGCGCTAATCCAACCCATCATCACGGCTGCCGCAGAGAACGCCGCGCTCTCAAAGCCCAGCATGCCCGACGCAGGTAGCCCGAGCTTTACCATCTCGCGCAGTCGCGCACCCGATAGCGGAGCAAACCACCTCGCAGGCAGCGCCGCTTTCAGCACCGCGTCGCGACGTACCCATTCGAAGAGTACAACCGTGGCAAGGAGTCGTGACAGTAGGGTCGAAAGTCCCGCGCCTGCCAGACCCAATGCCGGTGCACCCCAGTGGCCGTAGATGAAGATCCAGTTGCCGAAGGCGTTGAGCCCAACGCTCAGGAGCATGATGATCATCGGCCCCCAAGGCTTGCCCATGGCTTCCGCAAATTGCCGGAGCGCGAGGAATACGAGGACCGGCATGATCGACGCACCGATCAACAGAAAAAACGGGTTCACGATTGCGAGGACCTCCGGAGGTTGTCCGAACCAGTGCAGTTGAAACGCGATCGCGAGCAGCGCCACGGTCTCCAGACCGCCAAATGTGATCGCCAGCGCGAATCCATGCCGCAGGTACTCTCCGCAGTCCTGCATCCGCCCCGCGCCGCGCGCGTGAGAAACAAAGACCGACACCGGTAACATCAAGCCGATGCCCAGAACGTAGAACACATTGAACACGTTCCCGCCAAATGAAGAGGCAGCGAGCGGAACGGTGCCCGTCCGACCGATCATCACACTGTCCGTGACGCCCATCAGCATCTGACTCAGCTGCCCAATGGTGATGGGCAACGCCAAGCTCAGCGTCGGACGAAGTTCACGAAGGATCGTGCGCATGGAGGGACGAAAGCTGATGCGCCGGGCGACAAACGCACGGCGAAATCCACTAGCAAGAACAACACCTGAGGTGATTGTTCGCAGGGTGCTGACGAACGGCTGTACGTGATCGACCGCATCCCCTGCTGATGAACTCCCTCCCGTTTGTCATTCTGAACAGAGTGAAGAATCCAGTGAGCGGAGCGACCGGCGCTCTAATCCAGCGAATGCGGCCTGGCATTCGTCGTTGCCAAATTCTAGGCTGCTCACGTCGCACTGGATCCTTCGCTGGCGCTCAGGATGACAGGCATTATGGGAGTTCGTTGGAGTCTACCACCACCGCCTACGTTGGCGGCTCAGAGTGACAGTCGGCGCCTAAAGACCGCCGCACGTGATTGGCGCGTTCATCGGAGCGCTATTCCTTGCGAGGCTGATAGCCGACGCAGCGGTCTCGCCATCAATGCCAAGTTCGCAGCGGCTCACGCCGTCGCGATGGCGGATCGCGTCGCGTAGTTGCCCAAGCTTTCGGCTAAAAAACCGAACTCCACCGCTACCGACCCTGATCTCACTTCGCACCCGTCAGCATATCCTCGAGCAACGCGAATGCGGTGGCTTCCGTGATATCCTGCGAACTGTACTGACGCGCCGCACTACCGGCCGCTGGTCCTTGGCCGACGACATCGCTGGCCGCGGCTTGGCCCAAAATGGTGGAGTCGCTGAGCCGAATCGCAGTCGTCTGGATGTCGGGGATGGTGTACGTGTTGTCACCGGAAATTCCCGCGACGGTGAGATTACGACTGGAAATCAAAACCTCAACGGCGATGTCCGCCACTTGCTTCAAGGCGTCTCGCTCCTTGGCACCCTGGTCTCCTCCGAGGCGAACGCCTGGTTGATCGGTCAACAGCACCGTGGCCGCGCGCTGGTCGGCGAGCCTGGCGCCAGCATTGCGAAACACTCGGCCGAAGAGACGCTCGATTTCACGTACCGTTTGCTGATCCGCCAGGCTGAGCGCCCTGGGAGTATCAGCCGACGAGTACGTGTTCTCGCCGGACTTGTCAGACGAGGTCGTTGGCTCCCCGCCTTTCTGACTCGAGGTCGATTCGTAATACTTCTCCGTTCGTCCGGTGAGCTTCAGCCCAGCCGCGGTGTCGATGAGCGCACGATTCACATGGATCACGATGCGCGGGGACGACGGCTGACCGAAGGCCGCACGAAACTTTTCCGTGACGGACTGCGCCGTCTCCGCCGAGATCAAAGCTCCGCGCGAGCCATAAACCCGTTGATTCTCGCCGGCGGGTGGCGTAATCAGTGCCTGCTGGTTGGTGTTTCGCGCGGGCGCCTGGCTGACTGGAATCGGCGCTTCCGGAACAGGCGTCGATTGCGACCGGAGCGCCGGTCCGAACCAAGGAATTAACGGAGCAAGCAGCAGGACGCGGCGATTCATAGTCGGAGGGGGTTGAGGAGTGAAAAGCTAAGCGGGTGACGTGCCCGGTTTATCGATGCGTCGAGGACCTATCGGGCCTGCCGGACGCGGATTGTGTAGCGCTTGGCGAGCGTGTTCATCGCGGTGAAGCGAACGGCTTCGGTCGAGTTCTCTGCCAGGATCAACGTCTGGTAAGGCGTTTCGTCTCCCGTCGTGAAGCCCTGCTCATCCTTGAACACACAGCTGATCTGAACCTGCAGCCGGCGGTTCTCGCGATTCTTGACATTCGCGACGACCTCCATCCGTCCGTCGGGCAGTGTTCGCTCCTGTAGCCCCGTACCGGTGATCGAGTACTGCGTCGCTTTGTCGAGCAGCACGAACTTCTCGGTGTTCTCGACCGTGTACTTCGTGGTGTCTTGCGGGGTGAAAGGGCCGGGCTCCGTGGCGCATCCGCCGAGGAGGATCAAGCCTGCAACGGCGGGAATAACGGACAAACGGAGCATGGTGTTCATAGGCAGATAAAGTGTAGGGGGTGAGACTGCCGGTTAGCGTTTTAGTTCACTGATAAAAACTACCGTATCTCGCGACGCATCATCGACAACGATCGTTACATCCTGCGCCAGTCCCGCAAGGCGACGACCGCCGGCATCGAAATACTCGACCGTCGCAGCATGGTGACCTGCCGGCAGGCGGAGCGCGGCAAAGCTCAATCTTTGAGGGAGGTTGTTCCACATCCGCGTATCCGCATTGGGGGTCGTGGCCGCAGACGCCAGCTTGCTGAACAAGCCGATCGCTCCGAGCGCGATCGCCGCATTTTCGGCATCATGATTCTTCGAGCCGTTGTAGCGCCGCATATTTTGCGCCGCGACGACGCCGCCCATCAGCGCCACATCACCGACGGTATCGCTCGAGCGTTTAAACACCGCTTTGTTGCCGAGGATATAATCCATGACGCGGCCGCCGCGGGTCGTGGCCTGAAAATTCAGATCATCATAAGCGGGCAGCGCGATTGTGCGTCCATTGACCGTGAGCGCCGCCGAATGCACCCGGGAATCCGGCGTCAGGAAACGAAGCTGTTCGCCGAATTCACCACCCGCGTACTTCTGCGGTCCCGATCCGAATTCCGCGAAGACCATGACGTTGGCCTGTCGATCGTAGTCCGGCAGCGCGCGTCCTTGCGCATTGGCGGTCGCACGCTTCAACGCATCACTGCCGTCGGCCGAAAGATTCTCCGACGCGTATCCGTCCAGATAATCCAGCAAGACATAGTCGCTCTTGTACTGCGCGGTTTCCGCATCGCCATCGATGAATTGTCCCGTCCGAAAACACGCCCGCGCGTTATCCGGCTGCCCATCGCGCCAATACAGCAGGCCGCGGTAGTAATATGCCATGACGCGCTCATACGGCTCACCGACGAACACTTTCGCGTTTTCGCCGGAGAAAAGTCCACGAGCCCGCGCGGCGTCGGCGGAATTGTTAATGATTCCACCGATGTTCAGGATCGCGTCATCGAGCTTCGCTTTCGCTTCCTCGAAATTTCCGACGCGCAGCGCTGATGCTGCGATCCGGTAATCCCACATCACCCGATCCTGGGGACGCGCCGCCAATCGCTCCGCGTTGCCATCAACCACGGGGTCGCCCGTATACAAAACACTGGGACGCGGTGGCGTCAGGCAACCACCGAGCAGGAACGCGGCGGCCACTGCGCCGGCTACAAGCAATCGTCGCATCGGTTGACGAACGACCGATCGCTCAGCAACCCGCAGCGCTGGAGGCCGAAGATGAAATGACATCGCTGGACGCGCTCCGGGGCGCAGGATGTCGGCGTTCAACGGTATGCCGCGTCTTCGAGACCCTGCTTTTTGACTTCAGCAGAATCTTCCCAAACGATCTCACTCGTCCGCGAGTCGATCAGTTGAAAACTATAGAGGACGTAATCGCTCGTGCCCGCGCTGGTCTTTGTCGTCATGCCGGAAAGCTTTCCCGTCAGGAAGAAATCCGCCCCGCGAAACTCCGTTACGTTCGGGTCGGCACTCGCGGTCACCTGACCGTTTTGCTTCAATTCGCGTTCGCGCTCGAGCGTCTTCATTCGATCACGCGCCAGGAAACGCACTTTGCCGAGCGACTTCTTGTTCAGCTCGATGCGGATGCGGTCGTTGAAGATATCCTTGTTCAACGGGAACCGCGTGTCGTTGACGACGGGATCCAGCGCAATGCGCGGAGTGGCGGTGGCATTGGCGATCTCCGGAATGGCGAGGATGCTGCGCGCCATCTTATCGGTCACGGTCACGAGATCCTGCGACTCGACGCCCGTTCCAGCAACAAACCCTCGCTCACTCGCGCCCATCTCGGTGACCGGAACGCCGGTCGGATTGGTCACGCCTTGCGAGGCGCAGCCACCGAAGAAGGCTGAGCTCGCGGCGAGCCCGGCGAGAACGACGATGCGGGACAAATGAGGTGTAGTCATAGGGAAGGGAGGCGGGCAGACAGGTGTCGCCCGCTGAGAGTGCCGCTAAATGTTAGCGACCAAAGAGACTGTTGGCAGACGACATCGACGATGACGAGTGCTGCTCAGAGCGGGTTACCGAACGAACCGGTGGCGGTTCCGCCGCTGCTACCTCGGTCGTGACCTGCTGTTGGGAAGCGGCGGAAGTCCGATACGTTGTCTGTTGTTCCGCCGCCTCGCGGCGGCGGGCATTGTTGTCGGCGACGGATCCGATCACATATCCAGCAGCGGCGCCGATGCCTGCTCCGAGCCAGCCATTATGGCGGAGATCGCCACTGTTATTACCGATCACCGCTCCGCCCAATGCTCCGAAAAGCGCGCCATTCGCGGCGTAGTTCGACCGGCCATAAGTAGTGCCGCCGTACGTCGTATCGCCGTAATAAGAGTCGTAACCACTGTCGAGATACGTGTAACGAGGGCTGTAGGCGTAATAGCCTGAGTTCCAGCGCGGGCCATAACCGACGTAACCTCGGTAGCCGCTGCTGTAATAACCGCCGTAACCCCGGTCGCCGCTGCCGTAGTAACTGCGGTCACCGCCCGAATGGCGATGGTAGGAAGGTGAACGGGACGAGTAGTACCCGCCGTGCCGGCGATCGTGGCGATTGTCCGCAATGGCTGAGCCGACGATCAATCCGGCTCCTGCACCCACGGCCGCTCCCCCCCATGCGCTATGACCGCTGTTGTGTCCGATGACGGCGCCAGCAACTCCTCCGATCAAAGCGCCATTCACTGCCTCGCGCGGCAAACCACCAGCGGACGCTGAGAGCGCCGCGACCAGGAACAGAGAGACGTGAGCAAGAATCTTCATGGAAGTGAACAACATGCTCAGACCGGAACGGTTTCGCAAGGTTTCAGCCACCCCGCAGTACACGCGCGGAATCAGCGAGTTGCTACCATTGTACCTCGCCAAATTCGCGACTCGGGGTTGCGCCGTAGGGAACGCTCCTGTCTTTCGCTTAAAGTCCAAGGTTGGTCCGACTGAGCGGAAAATTCGCAACGCGCACTTGATGGCAGCGATCCCGCAGCTCCCTCGGATCCGCCATTGAGTTCGCTGACAGATCGTGTGCACCCTTACCCACGGATTGTGTCAAACAGGCATCGTCCCCCAACCTGTTTCACGCTCCATGACCCACCTCGTCCGTTTCACCGCGTCTTGCGCCGCCGCCGTCGTTCTCTTCTCGCCCCTTCGTGCAGCCGAGGAAGCGCCTCGTGTCGTAATCGAGCGGGCACCAGAAACGGACACTTCGAAGCAGCAGCAAGAGCTCGCGGCGCTCCGGGCGGAAAATCAGCGACTTGCCGGTGAACTCCGCGATACGCAGTGGGCCGTCGGCGAATCCAAGACTCGGATCGAAGAACTGGAAGCAGCCGGTAAAGCCGCCAGCAGCGCCACCTCGGTTTCGGCAGAGAAAGCCCGCGCCGATGAAGCGAACGCCCGGATGGCAACTCTGCTGGCAGGCGTCGACAAACTCACCGGGGAGAAAGCAACCCTCGAAAGTCGGCTCTCGAGCGCCAACAAATCGGCCGACGATCTTCGCGCCCAGCTCGCGTCCGCTCAGCACGCCGCACAGCCGGCAGCCATGTCCGAAACAGCCGCGAAACTTGCCGAGGCCGAGTCAAAGCTGGCGGAAGCCCATCGCCGGAACGTCGTTCTCCAAGCCGAGAGCGACTTGATGAAAACCGCGTCGACCGATCACGCACGATTAAACTCCGAGGTCCAAACTCTGCGCCAGGACAAAGCGGTGCTGGAGGCGAAACTCCGTCAGCTAAAGCCGGCCGAGACATTGACGCCCACGTCCGACAGCGCCGATCTCGCCAGCCGACTCGCCCAAACCGAAGCCAAGCTCGCGACCGTGCTGCGCAGTTTCTCCCTGCTGCAGGACGAAAGTGATCGGTTCAAAGCAGCTGCGACGAACCAAGCGCAGCACATGGCTGAAATGGAAACTCTGCGTCAGGAGAAAGCCGCCCTCGAGGCTCGAATCGCGGCCAATCCCACCGATCAGTCACACCAAATCGCATCCCGTTTGGCCGACGTGGAAAACAAGCTGAACACGACCCTGCGGAGTTACACGCTGCTTCAGCGCGAGAACGATCAGCTGAAGGCCGACCTCGCCCACACCTCAGAGTCCGCCCACACGTCGGCGGAAAAATCGGCGAGCGAAGCCGCTTCTCAAACGTCCGCTTTATATGACGAGCTCCGTCAGACCCAGGCCAACGCAACGTCTCTTGCCGCGGAGAACTCCCAACTCAAAACGCGTCTCGCGCTGGTTGGCGCCCCTCCCGGAAGCACCCTCTCTGCTCCAAGCCGGCCAGGTTCAGCACAAGCCATCGCGGCGACGACGCCCGCGCCTGCCCCGGAAACGCCGGCGCCGCCACCCGAGCCGCGTACACACGTGGTCGTGCTCGGCGATACCCTGGCAAAAATCGCGAAGCAGTATTACGGCAGCGGAGGACGGTGGGACGACATCATGAAAGCCAATCGTGATGTGGTGAAGAACGAGAACGTTCTCGTGGTCGGAACCAAATTGCGGATCCCTTGATCTGAGGGCGACCGCCGCGCGTCGTTGGGACCGTGCGCTTAGAACAGAGCGATCACCGCGGCGAGCGTCACGATCGAAGTCAGCACGCTCACTACGATTGCGCCTGAAGCGATTTTCTCATCGCCCTTGAGCTCGATCGCCATGGTGTAGGAAACGACGGCGGTCGGAGTGGCCATGAAGATCATGACCATTTTCAGTTCGAGTGGGCTTAGACCCAGGGCTCGTCCGATCACCCAGCCGATTGCCGGTGCGATGGCGGTCTTGATCACCGCCGCGCCGATGGCGCCGAATCCGCCAAAGCCATGCTCAATGGCCGAGAGTGCCCCGCCTACTCCCAGCAAACCCAGCGGAAGCGCCATCTCCCCGAGGGCCGAGAGCGCTTTGTTGACGGGGGAAGGCAACGTCCACCCCGCCACCGCAAACACGATGCCCGCGACGGTCGCGATCAACGGAGGCGTTGTCGCGAGCTGCCGCACAAACGGCTTCACCATCGACCAACCGAGCTTGTGCTGACTGAGCAGCAGCACGATCACCGCGATGAAATTGTAGGCGACCATCATCGGCCCGACCACCACGACGGCGGCCGCCTTCAGCGACATCCCTCCGGCGACCGGTGTATCCGGCAGCGAGAACACGATGGGCAACCCGATGAAGGCGAGATTTCCACGGAACGACGCCTGAACAAACGTTCCCGCCGCTGGTCCGGGCACCCGCAGCAGCCACACCGCCACATACCCAACGATTATCGCGCCGAGTGTCGCGAGACCCATCGCAAGCAGCACGATCTTGGCTCCGCCGGCATTGTGGAACGATGCGGCCAGCTGGGTAAACACGAGCGCCGGCAAACCCAACCAGTAAGTGACTCGATTCGCTTCCTTGAGGAAGCCAGCGGAAACAAAACGCGTCCGCTGGAGCACAACGCCGATCGCGATCAAGATGAAAACGGGCGCGAGAGTATCGAAAACGAGCACGTCGAACGCTGAGCAGCCGGCGTTGAGACGTCCACGTGAAATCCAACCTCCGCATGTGGCAATCTGCCCGTGGTCGGTGGTATTCTTCGCTTCCACGTCACGATGATTGTGCCAGCGTTCCCCGATGCGCTGCATTGGCTCGAGCCTTGTGTGTTCACTGCTCGCTTCCTTCAGCCCGAATGTCGCTGATGCGGCGGCCTCGCTCCCGCCGGGACTGTACGCGGAAATCAGTGCTGCGGAAGGAACGATGACGGCCGAGCGGTTCTTTCGACGCGCTCCTCTAACGGTGACAAACTTTGTCGGCCTGGCTGAGGGCTTCCTTGGTCCCACTCCGCGCAAGCCGTTCTTCGACGCGTTGATCTTCCATCGCGATGTACCCGGATTCGTCGTACGAAGCGACGATCCGTTGGGCACCGGTGCCGGCGACCGCCCCATTGACCTTTCGCCTTGAGTCCCCAACCCCGTGAAAGTCTACCGATGATATCTCCTCTCACATCCACCATTGAACGCGCCCGGCTCGCCGTCGCGTTCGCCTTGGGCCTGGCAGTGACCGCGTCCGCGTTTGCAGCGAGCGCCACCGCCCGTTCGCAATCCGATCTCGGGAAAATTCGCCAAACCGTCGCCGCGACACTGGAGGCCGATTATCCGTCACTGAGTGAATTCTATCAGGATCTCCATCGCCACCCGGAGCTTTCACTGATGGAGGTGAAAACCTCGGCCAAGCTGGCCGCTCAACTGAGAAGCGCCGGCTATGAAGTTACCGAGCGGGTGGGCGGCTATGGAATTGTCGCCGTCCTGAAAAACGGCGCAGGTCCAACGCTCCTCATCCGGTGTGATCTTGATGGTCTGCCGGTGACCGAAGAAACAGGCCTGCCGTACGCCAGCACGGACCGGGTGACGGATCTATCCAACCAGGAAGTCTCCGTCATGCACGCCTGCGGTCACGACATCCACATGAGCGTATTGACGGGAACCGCACGCCAGCTCATGGCGTTGAAAGATCAGTGGACGGGAACGCTCGTACTCGTCGGGCAACCGGCTGAGGAACGGGGTCTGGGCGCGATGGCGATGCTTACGGCGGGCTTGTACCGAAAGTTTCCGAAGCCCGACTGCGCGATTGCCATTCATGACAGCGCTACGCTCCCCGCCGGGAAGGTCGGTCTGATCGAGGGCTACGTCATGGCGAACGTCGACTCAGTCGACATCACCGTACGTGGCGTCGGCGGTCATGGCGCATATCCCCACACGACGAAGGACCCCATCGTGCTTGCGTCTCAGATTGTCGTGGCGCTGCAGACCATCGTAAGCCGTGAAACTCGGCCGCTCGATCCGGCCGTGGTAACGGTCGGATCGATCCATGGAGGAACGAAGCACAATATCATTCCCGAGGAAGTGAAGCTGCAGCTGACGCTGCGCTCGTATTCAGAAAAAGTCCGCGCGCACACCATCGGGGCGATCAGGCGGATTTGCCGCGGAGAGGCCATCGCGGCAGGGATCCCGGAGGATCGCATGCCGGTGGTCACCCTGAACGAAGGCGAAGGCACTCCCGCAACGTACAATGATCCTGAGCTCACCCGGCGTATCCGGACGACCCTCACGAGCTGGCTCGGCGAAACGAACGTAGTCGGCATCGATGCAGAGATGGGGGGCGAGGACTTCTCCCGGTTCGGACTCACCACCGAAAAAATACCGATCTGTCTCTTCCGCGTTGGGGCGGTGGATCCAGCCAAGGTTCTAGATAGCGAAAAGACCGGAGCTCCACTTCCGTCGCTTCATTCCAGCCACTTCGCGCCGGTGCCTGCGCCGACGATCAAAACGGGCGTAACGGCTCTCACTGCTGCTGCGCTCGATCTTCTTTCCAGCAAATAGAGCCTTTAAAACAAAACTGCAGCCGAGTTCCTGTCGTTGCGAGAAGCGCAGCGACGAAGCGATCCGGCTGGACTTCCGTGGCCCCCGAATCGCCGGTGCTCTCACAGTGACCGGTGGGAGAAGCGGCCAAAACTTCGCGTGAACCGATCAAACCGCGGGTCCGAGACCACGCCCTACCCCGAACCGTTTTCGTCCCTGACTTCCTCAATCCTGCCTTCACATCCGAACGATGACACCTCCGCGTTTGCATATTGTCCGTGGAAACGCGTTATCTGCCCCCACCGCTCATGCGCAGCTTCCTTTATCTCGCCCTGCTCGGCATCATTCTCGTGACCATCGCACTCGTGGTCCGTTCGGGAATGCTTGCCCGCAAAGACCCCGGTCGTCCGATCAACAGCGCGATGCGCGAAGCGATGACGAACGAGGGCACGCCCGAGCTGAGCGGCGCCGATGCCGATATTATCCGGCACAAATACCCGAACGCGCAGCGGAGCAAAACCGGTCTGCTCCACGTATTGCGTGCACCTGGCTCTGGGCCAAACCCGCATATCGGCGACGAAGTGATCGCCCACTATGACGGACGCCTGCTCGACGGCACTCCGTTCGATAGCTCCTACAAGCGCGGAGTACCGTTTACGTTTCGTCTGGGAACGGGCTCGGTGATCAAAGCGTGGGACGAAGCATTTCTCATGATGAA
>JBDSPT010000123.1:0-6568 GCA_039930205.1 Opitutus sp.
GCGCGCTTTCCGGGAACGGACAGCGGCTACGTGGGCAATGATTGATTCCCAATCACCATCAATTCGCGCGATATCGATCAGATTCACTCCTCGTTCCAACACGAATCCTTGGCATCGATCGCCTCGCGCGGATCGAAAGCTCCAAACAACCCGGCGAGGCCGGATGCGCCGACGTCAGAACCCTCCATGTGTCACCATCGAGTGGAGACGAAGGGCGACCATTCAACCAGGCTCGAAGCTCGATTGGGTGTATCCGCCCGGAGACGAGATGAGAGAATCCTTACAGCATCGTCGTGAGACCGATGGCCGGAGCACCCCACGACTCTTCCACCGTTACACGAAGGGGGGTACTTCCAATTGCAGGGCTAAGATGCTCCCACGCGCATGAAGATTAAGTCACTCAATGCAGGTGCCGCGCCCTACGTGATCACGCGTCGGCCAGTTTCTTGGCGAACGTTTCTGAAAGGGCTCGGGTGGCGTTGTCGCTGCGACGCACCACCGAGGCCGACCCCCAAGGTGTAACCGTTGAACCGGACGCGGTAGCGGCCCGCGACCGGAGCTCCGCGACTACGGCGTGCGAACGTTCGTTCACGAGATCATCCAGAGGGATCTGTTCCGGCAGAAATAACAGGGGCAAATGCAAAATCCAGGATACGCAGGTTATGTTGTCGGTCGACGGCGGAACTTTTTTTGGAAGCGGGTTACGGCTTCACTTCTGATCCTAAATGCGGCTAACCGACGGAGGTCCGGGACCGGCCGGTGGATTCCGTGGTGCAGCTCGGCGATCTTCTCGTAGGTGGACGGGCGTCCTCGCAACAGGCGGTAACGGATGTTCTCGATGGAGAATCTTCGAACTGCTGATGTATGACCGCGCTTTGGGAGACGCGGAGCGCAAGCAGGTCGAGGCGTACCTGACTTCCAAATACCCGGGATAAGTCTCCGTGGCCCGCGAGCAGGTCGGTGGCCATGTGCGGGGCCGTGGCCCTTCTGGCCGTGTAGGATCCGCCGACAATCCAACCGCTGATCCCCGGCTACGCCGCAACCTCCACGCTTGCGGGTACGCGTCTCAACATCCCGATCAAGGACCCTGGCGCCTCGATTTCCGTCTATAACAAGAATTTTCTCGACCGTAATGGCTGAAGACTTGCCCCGTTGGTCCAGACGCCTTCAGCCAATACAATTTTGGCGCGTCTGGGTGCACCACGATCATTGTGGAGCAACTGGGTCATCAACAGGTCGACCGCGTTTGCACCAATAGCATCAAAATCTTGATGAATGCCCGCCACGGTGCCGGGACCGAATATATCCAAAGCGGCATGTGGATAGGAGGCTTGGAGGTTGAAGCCTCCTATATTCAGCATATAGCCCTCATAAAAAGGAAACAACAGGCAATCTGGACGCATCCGATTGAGCCAATGGCGGAAATCGGTGTTGGGCCGGGGTGCGCTGATTCGGAAGATAAGATTTTGGGCGGGAAGCTTGCGGAGGCAGTGGGTCAAGAAGGCCGCCTCCGGCCCCCGGCCTGCGCGCTCATTCAGATTGGTCACGAGCACCACCCCGGGCCGGCGATAGCCATAGCGGTGAACTTCCTCCAAGGCTCGACACATTCCGCTGTAATGATGATGGGCGGCGCGATGGAAATTTGGTTCCCAAGGAGTGTTTCCGATTATCACGATCGAAAATCGCGACCAATTAAAGGGCAGACGAACGATCGGAATGTTCGACGAAGGAGAGAATATTATTCCCGAGATTCCCCGGGCCTGGAGGATCTGCTCCAGTCTGGCCGGCGTCATATCTGATTCCGCAAGAAAAAACTGTTCCAGGTTGAGACCGAGTTCATCGCTGCGACTGCGAACCGCCTCGATTGTTTGCCTCTGGAAATGATCCGACAGGACACTCTGGCGCGTCGCTTCGAGCCAGACGAAGGCGATGTTGAGCCAGCTCCTCTGTGCCTGCGTGGTGCGCACATGGGACATCACCGAGCGGAGCAGGGGATTGGTTTGGTACCCGCGCTTGATGGCCAGCGCACGTACGCGGGCCGCGGTGGCCGCGGAAATTCGAGGATGATTACGCAGAGCCATTGAGACTGCGGCCACACTCAGACGCGATTCCTTTGCCAGCTGGCGGAGGGATGGGCGGGAATGTTTTTTTGGCACGCAGATTCCTTCGCTTTGCTTAACGGTTAAGCATTCGCGGGCATTGTCCAGTCCCAGATTTTTCGGGATATGACGAAGGTAGTTTCTTATCTACACCCCGAACCCCAAAAAATATGAACATTGCCCGAAGCCTTGTTGTTACGGCCGCGTTGAGTGTCATTCCTCATTTTGCTCAAGGCCAGGCCACACCCGTTCCGTCAAACGCATCCAACGAGGAAACGATCGTTTTGAATCCTTTCGTGGTGAAGGCAGACTCCGACGAAGGATATATCTCCAATTCAGCGACGGCCGCGGGTCGCATCGCGCAGCAATTGGAGAATGTGCCCCAGAAGATCGCGATCTACAACGCAGCCTTTTTGGCGGACATCAAGCTGACGAGCTTTCAGGACGCGCTGCGGTATGATAGCGGGACGAATTTTTCGAACAGCCAGTTTAATGGCGCCGCCGGAATCATTCGCGGATTTGCGGCGCCGAATCCCTTGCGTAATGGCGTGGGCGGGTTGGCGACCGCGCAAGGCAATCCATTGGGCGTCGAGGCAATCGAGCAGGTGGAAATAGTGAAGGGCGCGGCCGCCGTGCTGTACGGCCCGAGCCAACCGGGCGGAGTCGTCAACTATGTGACCAAGCGTCCACAGTTTCGCCGCCAAAGTGTGCTTGATGCACAATTGTTCGGGCACGGTGGCTACAAGGTTTCGCTCGATACGACGGGTCCCGTTCCGCTCAAGGCATCCGATGGTCGGGACGTGCTGGCCTACCGCGTGGTCGCGGTGCATGAGGATCGAAATCTCTACCAGATCAATGACCAGTACTTGAAGCGCGACTTGTTCTACGGGGCGGTCACCTATACACCTTTTAAGGCCCTGACCATCGATGCGAATTTCGAGATCGATCATCAAGAATCCTCGTTCTTCAATTCCTCCCTCAATCCCCAAGCCGTGGTGACGGGCCTGGCAAATGGATCAATCCCTGCAGACCAGGCGCCACTGCCTTATTCAACTTTTCCCGGAGGCGCTTCGTGGACCTATCAGGACAAATACGGCTACATTAATCAGAAAGACAAGTTCGCGCAGATTTCGGCGGTGCTGTCTCATGACTTCGGTAACCTGGGCGTCTGGGCACTGCGCGGACATTATACGTGGTCCGAAACGTCATTGGATAGAGTCCTCGTGGACATACAGGGTGGCAATTTCCCTCAACCCGTTACACTCGGGAATATTGGCCGGACCGTAAATTTCAACCAGGCGGTCTCGGCGGCGGATGTCGCCGCAGGCAGGATGTGGATTCCTGCCCGCTATGTCAGACGGCTGGTTGGCTATCCGTTTTCCGCTCTCAATACGCAATGGGATCTTACGGGCAAGTTCTCGACCGGCTCGTTAAAGCACACCTTTCTGGTCGGAACCGATGCCGATTTGGGTACGAATGTGAAGTCCGGGATTCCGGGGGTCAGCGGGTATGAGAAACAAGCCTACACCGGCGCGGCGGGCCAGGTGAACGCCATCTGGGTTGATACTCCCGATTTGCGCCCCATCTCGAACATCAACTGGGATGATGTGCGGAATAGTTCGACCAATCCAGCGGGCGTGGTGACGACCTTCTTCAACAGTTCGTCTGGCAAGCGCTCCGACTTGAACAATAACACGCGCTTTGGGCTCCCGTGGCTGACCATTCCAAGGGGTGGAAACTACGACAAGAATATCTATTTTTTCGATGCGATCAGCATGCTTGACGATAAGTTGCAACTTTCCGGCGGTGCTCGGTACGATAGCATCGGACAATACCTCGCTCCGACCCAGTATACAGCGAGTCAGTGGACTTATCGCTACGGGGCGGTGTATAAATTCACGCCGGATCTCAGTATTTTCGCCATTCACAATGAGTCCTTCCTGCCGAACAGCGTTACCGCGTCGGCGGCATTTGGTTACTTCATCGAACCGCAAAAAGGTAAACAGGATGAAGTGGGGATACGGTATTCTTTGCTCAACAAGCGGCTGCTCCTATCCGCATCGTCCTACAAGATTACCACCACCAACGTGGTTCAGAATAATCCCTTCGGCAATGTAGGAGTGGTTCCACCCATTCCCTCAAACAATTTTGCCTTTGTGCCCGGCATTTCCAATCGAGGTTTCGACTTGGATGCGACCATCAACCTGTCGCCTGGCTCGCAGATCCTGCTTTCGTATGCGCATTATGACATGACCAATGCGGCTGGACCGGCTCAGATTGCGCAAGGGATCAAAGAGTTCCCCGTGAACAATGTTCCAAGCAATCAATTCACCGCATGGGGCAAGTACAGCCTGCCATCCGGATCGCTCAAGGGGCTGAGTCTGAATGCCGGATACCGTTACATTGGTCGGCGCTCAGCCGGAGGCATTGGTGCGCTCCCCGCACTTTACCTCAACAGCTACGATATGTTTGATGCCGGTTTCACCTACGTTCGGGGAAATTGGAGTGTAACGGTACTCTCGCGAAATATCTTCGACACTTATGCCTTCCGTCTGGCCTCGTCTTCAAGTCGTCTTTACCCTGAAGAACCGCGGGAAACGAGCGTCACGGTGTCAGTGAAGTTCTAAAAGCGGTCGTCATGAATTTGAACGTCCGCGCAAACGCCGTCCTGCTGTTTGTTATAGCCGCTTTCAGCGGTGTTGATGGGCTGGCGGCGGCCTCTTCGCATTCCGTCAAGGGTCCTGACGGTGTGAGGCCGCTTGCAACCGAGTCGGAATTCACGGTGCACCCCGACCGGCCCAAACAGATCATCCTTGGGCTCGGCTTTGAGCTTCAGTCCGATTCGATTGGCTCGGGCAACCAAGGATTGCCGGAGGCCCGCATCGCGGTACCACATGATCTGATTCCGTCCGAGCGGCAGCGTCTCGCCGGGGAAATGCTGAAGGGTTTCCGTTATTGCCGGCTGGCCGGCGGTCTTTACTGGCGTGGATTGGACGAGACGCGCCGATTTCTGCGCCCGCGCTGGCCGGAGCAACTCACGGAAATCCGTGACCTGCTCCGTACGGCCGGAGTGGAGGGGCTGTCTCTCGAATACTGGTCACCGGCGCCGTTTTGGAAGGCCAATCAGAGCTACATGGGGCGCACCACCGCCGACCCAGCCAATCTGCTTCGCTGCTTCGGTCCGGACTTTGCCCGCGACCCGGTTTACCACGGCGATGTCGATCGCTTCCTCGCCGACTTTGCCGAAGCCCTGGTGGGTGACATCAAGACTCTCCAAGCCGCAGGCCTTCCCACGGCGATGTGGGGTCTCCAGAATGAGCCCCATGTCTCGCACGACTACTATTCGAGCTGCCTCTATCCGGATGGCCCAAGTTACGTCCGGGCCTTTCGGGCGGTCGCGTCGGCGATTCGTCGCCACGATCCCAAGATTCTGATCTTTGCCGACACCGAAAGCAGTTTCCCTTCGAAGATTGCGACTGGGATGGGTGACCCGGCGGTATCGGCGCTGGTTGATGCCTACGCCGTTCATGTGATCGGAGCGGATTCGGAAAAAGTGCGCGAGGTGCGCGCGGCCATCACGGCCCAGTTGCCGCCGCGTCCCTGGTTTCAAAACGAGTACGAGTACCTGACGGGCGGCGCCACGCCGGAGCGCTGCCTTAACACCGTACAGCATATCATGAATTCATTTCAACTGGGTGAAAATCCCACCTGGTTCTGGCTTCATGCGCTCAAGCCTTTCAAGAATGCCGAAGCCAGCGGCTACTCGCTCGGGTTTTGGAAATCCCTGGAGGAGCCGTCCGCGGTGGCTTCGAATGACCAGCGTCATCGCTGGTTTGGCGGGCCTGAACTCGCAGCGTTGCCGGGCGCATTTGCCAATTGGGAAATGATCAGCGCGACCCGCGGTGATCCCGCCAAGCCGGGCAAAGCTTACGACTTCAGCGTCAACCAACCCGTAACCATCCATCTCTTGGTGGAACAGGTGGGCGAGTACACGCCGGGACCCGGTTGGGAAGAGGCGTCGACCACGGCTCCGGTTTGGGCCGGCGGACGCGACAAGATTTATCGGCGGCAATTTCCGTCGGGCAATGTGACCATCCCGGCGCACACGGGAAAGAGCGGTGAGCGCTTTGGGGCGCCGCATCTTGTTTTTATCGAGCCCAGTGCCCCGGCCACTCTCAAGGCGATGATCGGAGTCAATATGCCCATTCAGATCCGGTCGGAGTTCCTCGCCCTCGGCCGTGCCGCCGCCGTGTTGAAACCCGGACACTGGATTTTCAATCCGTTCAATTGGAATGCGGTGGGCAGCTTCGCGAGGCGTCTGCCTTGGGACAGCGTGGCATTGGCCGTGGATGAAACTCACTACGATGCCGATGCGCGAATCTTCGCCTTCAAGCGGCCCAACGGAAAGCTCTCGGTGGTGGTCTCCAATCGCACTGCCGGCGAGCGCGCGTTTCAAATCGAGACCGGTC
>JBDSPT010000124.1:0-4532 GCA_039930205.1 Opitutus sp.
GACCCGCTTGGTCGGCGTGAAGGTTTTTCTCAGCTCGTTCGATTGGTGCGTCTCTTTTTTGAGTTCCTTCCTGGGCTCCCGACCCGAGTGTTGCTTTGGGAATCGGATACGATTGTCGGGCGAACGAATGACTTCGCCTTGCGAGAGCAGAAGCCGGATTTCGTGCGCGACCGACGCACGACGTTTCTTATTGAGGCCGAGTTGGCGGAGCAGCTCGGATTCGTTGGCGGGCGAGTAATTAGGCTCCCGGAAAAGGGCGAGCAGGCGTTCACGAAGGGTCATAGTTTGATCCGAGCATCAGCGCCCAAGCCGTGCTTTGAGATTGGACTGACGAAAGGGCGCGACTTAAGTGTGCGCGATGAAAATCGTCCACGTCGCCAGTGAATTGTTCCCCTACGTCAAAACGGGAGGCCTCGCCGATGCCGTCGCTTCTTTGGCGGGAACGCTGGCGGATAGTGGCCATGAAGTTTCCGTATTCTTGCCAGGGTATCGTGCGGCCTTGGACCATCCGGATGCGGCCGGTGCGCAACGACAATTCCGCCTGAAAATCGAAATGGGAAATCAGTTTCTGTCGGGAGATGTGCGGGTGTTTTCTCCCCGGAAAAATCTGTCCGTCCACTTGATCTGCCGTGAGGAATTCTTCGATCGCCGTGCCCCGTATGGAAACGGCGAACGCGATTACGAGGACAACGCCGACCGGTTTATCTTTTTCTGCAAAGGGGTGGTGGAGACGTTGCGCCTCGGGGATGCGCAGGCTGACGTCCTGCATTCCCACGACTGGCAGGGCGCGTTGCTTCCCCTTTTCCTCCGCGAGGCGGAGCGACGCCAGGGCATCACGCTGGCGATGAAGACGATTTTCACGATCCACAATATTGCGTTTCAGGGTGTGTTTCCACGGACGACGTTTGGTCGGACGAATTTGCCCGACGAGTTGAACAGCATGGATGGGCTCGAGTACTACGAGCAGATCAGTTTCATGAAGGGCGGGATCCTCTTCGCTGATCGCGTGACGACCGTGAGCCCGCGCTACGCACAGGAGATTCAGACTCCAGAGTTTGGATGCGGTCTCGAAGGCGTGGTGCAAACCCGGTCGGAGGACATCATTGGCCTGCTGAACGGCGTGGACACGGCGGTGTGGAATCCGCAGACGGACACGCTGCTGCCGTCGCCCTTTTCTGCCGGCAACTTGCGCGGCAGGAAGGCCTGCCGCGATGCCCTCCTCAAGGCCAACGGTCTTGACGTGAAATTCACCGGCCCGGTTTTCGGAATGATCTGTCGACTGACCGAGCAGAAGGGCATCGATCTCGTGCTGGCGAACCAGGATTTTTTCCTGACGCAGGAATGCCGCTTGATCGTGCTGGGGTCGGGTGAGCGGCGCTACGAAGAGGCGTTGCGGGCGGTGGTGAATCGTGCGCCAACGAAAATCGTCCTGGTCGCGAAGCTCGATGAAGGCATGAGTCATCTGATCGAAGCCGGCAGTGATTTCTTCGTCATGCCGTCGTTGTTTGAGCCGTGTGGCTTGAATCAAATGTACTCGCAGATCTACGGCACGCTGCCGATCGTCAGCCGCGTGGGTGGACTGGCGGATACGGTGATCGATGCCGACGAGCAGCCGGACTACGGCACCGGTCTCATGGCGGAGCCGACGGCGACCTCTTTCCGCGATGCGCTCACCCGTGCGATGCGACTGTTTGCTGATCAACGCCGGTTCCTGGCCGTCCAGCAGCGAGCCATGGCGAAAGAGTTCAGCTGGAAAATCGCCGCCGCGGGCTACGAGAACCTCTACCAGGAATCGCTGTAGTTTTGTGCGTCCGACCCGCCGTCTCGTGACGAATCAACGCCGCGGGCGTTGGATGAACGACGGCACGCACGATGCCAACATTTACTTCGCCCACGCTTCTTTGGTTCCGGCAGGACCT
The DNA here is from genome assembly GCA_039930205.1 of Opitutus sp. Taxonomy (GTDB): domain Bacteria; phylum Verrucomicrobiota; class Verrucomicrobiia; order Opitutales; family Opitutaceae; genus Opitutus. The sequence continues at coordinate 1,920 of JBDSPT010000124.1, forward strand.
CCGCCTGCAGGACAATCCTGCACTTGATGCTGCCATGGCGCGGGGCGGCGTGATCATCCCGGTCTACATCCTCGATGACGCAGCGGATGGAAAATGGAAACAGGGCGGTGCCTCCCGGTGGTGGTTGCATCACTCGTTGGCGTCACTCGGCCAGTCGCTCGAAGCCCGCGGATCCCGGCTGATTCTTGCCCGCGGCGAAACCGGCGAAGTCCTGCGCGCACTGGTCGCGAGCTGCGGGGCGGAGGCCGTTTACTGGAATCGCCGTTATGAACCGGCGATCATGGCGCGAGACGCGGCAATCAAGGCGGAACTCACGGCGGCCGGGCTCGAAGTAAAGAGTTTCAACTCGGCGCTGCTGCACGAGCCGCACACGATTGCGAACAAATCGGGCAAGCCCTTTCAGGTGTTCACGCCGTACTGGCGACACTGCCTGACGTTACCAGTGGCGGAGCCGACGAAGATGACTCGTTCTGCGTTCGTCGCTCCGGCGAAGTGGCCGTCGTCGCTTTCGCTCGCGGAGTACGAGCTTCTACCGCGAATTCCGTGGGATGCGGGATTCAAGGAAATGTGGGCGCCAGGTGAGGCCGGGGCGGCGAAACGGCTTTCCCGTTTTGTGGCGAAGGCGATGGACGCGTATGACGACGGTCGGAACCTGCCGGATCGCGATGGCACCTCGATGCTGTCGCCGTCGCTGCACTTCGGTGAACTCTCGCCGCGCCAGGTCTGGGCCGCGGTGAAGTCGCGGGCGAAATCATCGGGGGTGTTTCCGCCCAGCAATGGAGCGCGCGTTTTCCTGAGTGAAGTCGGCTGGCGGGAATTCGCCTACCACCTGTTGTACCATTTTCCGAATACGCCGGAGTCTCCGCTGCGGCCCGAGTTCTCGCGCTTCCCGTGGGCGGCGGACCAGCGCGGCGAACGACTGCGCGCGTGGCAGCGTGGAGCGACCGGCTATCCGATCGTCGATGCGGGCATGCGGCAACTTTGGGCCACCGGGTGGATGCACAATCGAGTTCGCATGATCGTCGGTTCATTCCTCGTGAAACACCTGCGGCTGCCGTGGACGGCGGGCGCAGACTGGTTCTGGGATGCGCTGGTGGATGCGGATCTCGCAAATAACACGCTCGGATGGCAATGGATTGCGGGCTGTGGCGCCGATGCCTCGCCGTACTTTCGTGTATTTGCGCCGGTCTTACAGGGTCGGAAATTCGACGTCCACGGCGAGTACGTCCGAAAATGGGTTCCTGAAATTGGGAGCCTGCCGAACGAGTTTATTCACGCGCCGTGGGAGGCACCGCCCGAGGTCCTGAGCGCTGCAGGCGTGGTATTGGGGAAAACCTATCCCGGCCCGATCGTCGATCACGTGACGGCGCGGAACGAAGCGATCGCCGCGTTCAAGGAATTTCGCGAAGGCTCGAAAGTGTCGGCGGAATCGGAGATCGAACACGCATGAGCAAGGTCGAACATTTTTCCCGGAGCATCCGCATTGAGCGACCTGCGGCCGAGGTGTTCGCGTGGCACGAGCGACCGGGTGCGCTCGCGCGTTTGTGTCCGCCGTGGGAGAACGTGCAGCTGGTATCCAGCACGGGCGGCGTCCGCGATGGCGCGCGGGTCACGTTGCGAAATAAAGTGGGTCCGTTCTGGACGACGTGGAAGGTTGAGCACCGCGACTTCATCGCGGGTCAGCAGTTTCGGGATGTCCTGTTGAGCGGCCCGTTTGCGCGCTGGGAGCATTTGCACCGCGTGGTGCCGGAGGGTCCCGACGCCTGCACCTTGATCGACGAGATCAGCTATCAATTGCCGGGAGGTCCGCTGGGTCGCGTGCTGGGTGGAGGAGTTGCTCGTCGGAAATTGCAGCAGCTGTTCTCCTGGCGACACGCGACGACGAAGGCGGACTTGGAGGTGAATGAGGTGGTTCGCAAAGCGCCACCGATGCGAGTGCTGATCGCCGGAGCGTCAGGCATGATTGGCCAGACGTTGATTCCGCTACTGCAAACCCAAGGCCATCGTGTGATCCGCCTGGTGCGTCGGGCAGCGAAGAACGACACTGAGTTGTTCTGGGATCCCTCACAGGGACAGCTCGAAGTTGACGCGCTCGAAGGGATCGACGCGATCGTCAACTTGTCGGGCGAGAACATTGCCGGCGGTCGCTGGACGGATGCGCGCCGCGAAGCGATCTTTGCCAGTCGGGTGGACGCGACCAGGACGCTCGTGGCGGCGATGCAACAAATGACGCGCCCGCCGCGCGTGTTCGTGAGTGCCTCGGCCGTGGGATTCTACGGAGATCGCGGTGACGACGTCGTCACTGAAGACAGCGGGATTGGCCATGGATTTTTGCCGGAAGTTTGTTTGGCGTGGGAGACGCACGCAGACGGTGCACGCACACTCGGGGTGCGCACGGCGATCGTAAGATTCGGTGTCGTTCTTTCACCCGCGGGCGGCGCGTTGGGCAAATTGCTGCCGATTTTTAAACTCGGTGCCGGTGGTCCGGTTGGCGGGGGGGCTCAATGGATGAGTTGGATCGGCATCGATGATGCCATCGGCGCGATTAATTTCGCGCTGTGCGACCCGGCCGCCGACGGCGTTTTCAATCTGGTCGCGCCGGTTCCGGTTACG
>JBDSPT010000125.1:0-6173 GCA_039930205.1 Opitutus sp.
TCAGAACCGGAGCACGCCCACCCGAACGCTGAAGCCGAAACGGCTTTCCCGGCGCGGCCCGTCGAACAACGTGATCAGATACTCGATACGCCAGGTGTTTCCAATGTTGTGGCGGATGCCGTACATCTGCTCATTGAAGCGTTCTTTCCGGGCGTCGTAGCGGAGATGAATGGTTCCGTCGAAGACTTCGTTGAACCGTCGGCTGCCTTCGAGGAAGTAATCGTTGAGTTCGCCCCGCAGGAAATTACTGGAGAAACGTGCTTCCCATTCCTGACCATCGCGAACCGTGATGCCGGTGTTAAACTCGCGCAGGGTCAGATCCTGCGGTGCGAAACTCGAATAAACGCCGAGCTCAAGCCACCTTGCCGGCATGAGGGCGAGTTCGCTGTGGATTTCCGACATGCGACGCTCTCGCGGTGTTCGGTCGAAGCGGAAATCGTTCGCCACGTTCAGCACCACGAGGTCGCGGGAGCCGTAGACCGGATCACGGGTTTGCAGCGTGTTGTCGAAGCCAAGCCGAAGCGTGTTCGTGCGGTGGAGTTCGTCGATATTACGGGTATCGCCCAGACCGAGAGGCTGCAGGTAGGTCGAGAAGCTGCGCCGATCGATCTGCGGAATATAGCGCGCACCTTTCTCCGCTTCGGGAAGGTAGCGGTACGACAGACGCGGAGTGAACAGATGGCGGAGGCCGTCAATCTTCAGCCGCGGATTCTTGTATTCAAACGTCCCACTGATGCGCATTTCGGAATCGAAGCCAATTTCGCCCAGCGTGCGCGTGTAGTCGCTGCGCGGGCCTTGCAAATCAGCATAGTGCGTGACGCGCGCGCCGGCCAGGGGAGTGAACGTCAGCCACTCGCTCGGTTTGATCGGACGAGAAAGGGCATAGTACGCGTCCAGGCGGTCGCTGCTGAGAGTGGGTCCTCCACCCGGAGGGTTGTCGCGCAGAGCAACAACGCTCGCGTTGAAGCGTTCATAGAAACCGTTGCCAACGGCCAGCGGAAGAAGATCGAAACGCAGTTCTGGCAAACGCTGTTGAACGCGATGGAAGGTGTTGGGCTGAAACCGCGCGAACAGCGAGACGAGGTAGTTCGGGGTGCTGTAGACGGACTCGACGAACGTATCGGGTTGTTGGACGCGGAAGAATTCAGACGGCCGGAAGTCGCGGACGATCTCGGAATCACGCCAGTAATTGAGCTGCCCAATGAGAGTCAGATTTTCTGTGATCTGCTGCTGGTGATTCCATTCGGCATAGCCACGATTCTTTGGCACGGGACGGCCGAGTACGTCGGTGAAGCGGTCACCATAATCGCTGATGAATCCGGAACGGAAACTCCCTCGAAAAGCAGCATCAGGAGCTCCACCGCTGTACGTGCCGGAAGGTCCGAACATGATGCCGCGCGAGCTGTAGAGACCGAGGTCTGCGCCCAGACGGAGTTGATCTGTAATCGGCAGATGGAGACCCGCCTCAGCAAACACGCCCAGGGTGCGACGATAGCCGCCGGTGGCGGAAACGTAAGTCAGCAGGGGACTGCGCACGTTGTGCTCGTATCCGCGCAAGGCGAGAGGCCGAATCGGACCGACGCCCACGGACGCGCGTTGGGCGTGAAGTCGGTTGCCTTTCCCAAAGAAGAGCCGTCCTGCCTGAAGGGTTGGGATCAGCGCACCCGGTTCGGGAATGGTCGCCCGCGCATCCGTGATCGTGATCGAATCCAGGTTTCCGCTGGCACTCGAGCCCGCGAGATAGATCGGATACTCGCCCATGCGGAGGTCGCCCATGCTGAACGTACCATCGATCGAGTTGTAAGTGATGTTGTCCGCCAGCAACCGGCGTGGGCCCTTGGTAATGATCGCATGACCGACCGCGTTGACGATGCGTGTCTTGGCGTTGTAGCGAAGTTCGTCGGCGGTCATCCGTACATCGCCGAAATCGATCCGCGGACTACCGGTCAGGATCGTTTCGCCTGTGGCGATCGAGTAGCTGGAGTGCTCGGCATAGACCTCGGTTGGATCGCCTTCGGCCGCGATGAGAGAAGCTGAAGCAGTGAGAAAAAGGAGCAGTCGACGAATCACGCGGTCGGAGCAAAGGAGTGGCACTGCGGTCAGGCAAGCACTACGGTTCGGCGGCTGGAAACCCATTTGGTTCCGACGCGGCCATCGACGGAACGGACGTGCGAGTGGTGTTGTATGCGTTTGGACTCTCACGTTTCAAAGTTCCAGACACCGGTTGCGGTTCTCTGCCTGATTTCCTGATTTCCCCATTCCATTTTCGAAGCGGCCAAGGCGGTGCTCAAATCCCGTATTCCGACTAGACGGCGGGAAGGGCATGCGCCACCTTGAGTCCACTTAACCCCCTCTCTGTGTGATCATCTCGAAAACCGACCTCGCCGCACTGCTTCACGCTGCCCACACCTCGCCTCACTCGGTGCTCGGAATGCATCCCCACTCCAAGGGCAAAGCTGCCGGGGTTGTGGTCCGGGCGTTGGTTCGGCAGGCGGTTACCTGTGCCGTCGTCGACGTTGCGAGCGGGCAGGAGTGGCCGATGAAGATGATCGCGGACGATGGACTGTTCGAAGGTTTCATCGCCAAACGCACGGAAGTTTTCCGTTATCAATTTCGCGTCACGACAACGAGCGGCGAGATGCGACAGTTTTTCGATCCGTACTCGTTCCTGCCGACGCTCGGGCCGCAGGACCTTTATCTGTTCGGTGAAGGCAACGAGCATCGCATCTACGACAAGCTCGGTGCGCACCTCCGCACGATCAACGGAGTGCCTGGCGTCGCGTTCGCCGTTTGGGCGCCGGCAGCGAAGCAGGTTTCGCTCTGCGGGAATTTCAATCACTGGGATGGACGTTTTCACCAAATGCGTCCGCTTGGCTCCTCGGGCGTTTGGGAACTGTTCGTCCCGGGACTTCAAGAGGGTGAGCTCTACAAATACGCGGTTCGCGATGAAAGAGGTCATGTACATCTGAAGACCGATCCCTACGGCACCTACTTCGAAGGGCCGCCGAACAACGCCTCGATCGTTTATAACACGGCGGTCTTCAAGTGGAACGATCAGGCCTGGCTCGATCGCCGGCGGAACAATGCCGGCAAACTCGACCAGCCCATATCGGTGTACGAAGTGCATCTCGGCTCTTGGCGGCGGAAGCCCGAAGATGCCGGAAGACCGTTGGATTATCGCGAAGCAGCCGTGCAGCTGGCGGATTATGTAACGGAGATGGGCTTCACGCACATTGAGTTCATGCCGCTCGCGGAGCACCCTTTTACCGGCTCGTGGGGTTATCAAGTCACGGGCTTTTACGCGCCGACCCATCGACACGGCAACCCGGAGGATTTTGCGTGGATGGTCGACTACCTTCACACGCGCAACATCGGTGTGATCATCGATTGGGTACCGGCTCATTTCCCGCGCGACAGTTTTGCGCTGGCCGAGTTTGACGGCTCACATCTGTACGAGCATGCGGACCCGCGGCTGGGTGCTCACATGGATTGGGGGACGTTGATTTTCAACTACGGGCGTAATGAGGTGCGATGCTTCCTGCTCGCCAACGCTCTCGCCTGGATCGAGCGATACCACATCGACGGCCTGCGGGTGGACGCGGTCGCTTCGATGTTGTACCTCGATTACTCGCGCAAAGAAGGTCAGTGGATTCCGAACAAATACGGCGGTCGCGAAAACCTCGAAGCGATCGAATTTCTGAAGCAGGTGAACGATCTCGTGCATCAGTACCATCCGGGCGCGGTGACGATCGCGGAAGAGAGCACCTCCTTCCCGGGGGTCACGAAACCGACGCAAGAAGGCGGCCTCGGTTTCGACTACAAGTGGAACATGGGCTGGATGCATGACACGCTGAAGTACTTCACCAAGGAGCCTGTTCACCGGAAGTGGCATCAACATGATCTCACGTTCGGCATGTTGTACCAGTACGCCGAAAATTTCGTGACGGTTTTCTCGCACGACGAAGTGGTGCACGGGAAAGCTTCGATGCTGTTCAAGATGGGCGCGTGGCATATTCCGGACAAGGCCGCGAATCTGCGCGCGTTGTACACCCATATGTGGGGATATCCCGGCAAGAAGCTCCTCTTCATGGGCAGTGAGTTCGCGCAGTCACATGAGTGGAACTATGATTCCAGTCTGGATTGGCACCTCTGCCAGTATCCGGATCACGAAGGCGTGCGTTTGCTCGTACGGGACCTCAACCGACTCTACGCCGCAGAACCGGTCCTCAGCCGAAACGATTTCAACCCCCAGGGTTTCCGCTGGGTGTCGTGTCAGGACGGAGGTGCAAGCGTGTTGGCGTATGTGCGCAGCGATCCGTCCGAACGCACACTCTTCCTCATCGTCGGACATTTTTCGGGTGCCATTCGTCCGTACCGGATCGGCGTGCCCCGACGCGGCCTGTGGCGCGAGGTCGTCAACAGTAACAGCCAGTACTACGGCGGTACGGGCCTGGGAAATGAAGGCGCTCGGCACACCGAAGACGTCGAGCACGATGGTCACAACCAATCTCTGGATCTAAAGTTGCCACCGCTCACAACTACGATCTTCAAGTGGACGGCCGAAGACTAGAGCGGTTTAACTTAAACTGTAGCCGGACGCCGCCTCATTGTCATCGCGAGGTGCGCGAAGCGCGCTGTGGCGATCCAGCTGGATTGCTTCGTCGCTGCGCTTCTCGCAATGACAGGAACTCGGCTACCGTTTTGTTTTAAAGGCTCTAGCCGCTTCGTATCCGCAACGGCGCGACGCTTAGCGGTGAGCCCGTTCATAGTCCGTGAACGTTACGCTCATGTCGGCGTCGAGTGACTTGAAGTAGAAGGCCCGCCCGCGCAGTTGGGTGGAGCTTTGCTGCAGTAAACTCGGCCGTGCTCCGTCCGGGAGTGAGTAGCGGAGCGTGGTCCGCATCGCGGTGATGTTGACGCCCCAAGTGGGCGAGAACGGCTGGTCAGCGCTCAGCTCGAAGGACTCGATCGTGTGCGTGGGCGTGTGAATCACGAGCGTCGCGCGGAGGAAGGCTGCGGTCCTGTCGCCTTTCTCTCCGGGTTTCAACCTGGCCTGACAAGTCACGTGATCGGACGACTGGCCGGTGACTTCAAGCGTACTGAGGTCGACCTGATCCGTGAGCTGTGGTGCGGTGCCGCCTCGCGAGCGACGCGAGAGCTTTTCCTTGTAATCGTTGAGTTCCGCCTCGGTTGGCGGCTGGTCGTTTTCCTTGAGTAAGGTCCAGCGATTGAACTCGGGTTGAAAACCGTCGTAGCGCTCCACGCGGCTGTGACCGTCGCCCGACGTGGTTTGAATGAACGACCAGCCCTTCGGCCCTTCCGTTCGAAACGTCTTGAGCGCGGCCTCGACGGTGGTTCGTGCGGCGGCACGCGTGATGAGAGGTTCTTCAGTGGCGGACACGGTCACTGCCAACGCCAGCAGGCAGAGAGAAAAGAGGAGACGCATGCGTTCTCCAAATCGACTGCTCCGGACAAATCAACCCGCTTCGCTGCGATGGCTGCGTTGCCGCGTCAAAGAAACGTGCGGCTGAATCGTTATCCAGATGTTCCTCAACCCCAACTCGGAGGCTATCATGGATGCACGATTTCTCCTGCCAGTAAGCATCGCAACGGCGCTTCACGCGCTCGTTTTGTTTGGCGTAACGTGGCGGCATCCCTCGGTGCCCGTCGGTTGCTCGCTGCCGGTGATAATCCTTGATCCGTTCACTTGGGAGAAGGAGCCGCCGGAACCGATTGAAACGAATACGGACTTGGCCGCCGCGCCGAAGGGAGCGCCAGAAATATTCCGACCCGAACAGGAGGAGCCGGCACCGATCCCCTCGCTCTTCGAGCAGGCGCCGGTTCGTCGCCCGCCCAGTCCCGTTCATGTTGTGGATAAGATCAGCGCCGAACCGGTCGGCGTGCTAGAAAACGCGGCAGTGGAAAAGACGGGGATCGTGGTGGTAAGCTTGGACGTCCTCGATAATCCACCGAGAACTCGTTCGCAGGTTTCCCCTAACTATCCGGCAACGGAACGGAATGCCGGAATCACGGGCGACGTGATGGTCGAGTTCGTCGTGGACGAAATGGGACGCGTACAACGGGCGCATGCGGTCGGCAGCTCGCACTCAGCGTTTGAGTCGCCGGCGGTTCGGGCAGTGGAGAAATGGCGCTTTGAGCCCGGAAAACGAAAC
>JBDSPT010000126.1:0-12828 GCA_039930205.1 Opitutus sp.
GCGAGATGGGTTTTGCCGACGCCAGGCGGGCCTTGGAAGATGACGTTGCGGCCTTCGTCCAGGAAGCGACCGGTGGCCAGTTCCTCGATCAGGGTACGGTCGATGGAAGGTTGGAAGGCAAAGTCAAAATCACGCACCCGCTTCATCCACGGCAGGCCGGAAAAGTGCAGGCAGGTGTCGATGACCCTCTGGCGTCGAGCGGCAACGCCCGCGTTTTTCAACGTGATCATTGATCGATTCTCCGCAGGCACGCGACGACGACTCCGACGAGTGATATCAAAAGTCATCGTGAACGCGCGCTGAAGAGGTGACAGCACAGTTCGCTGCGCCGGTTTCTGGTTGAGCGTGAACCGACCTTCTTCCTTGTCCTCGTTTGCGGATGATTTAGCGAAGTGAATTGATGTCCGTTCCCTTGCGAGCGGTCAACCTTCCCACATAGTTTTGCTCTATGTTCAAAGCCGCCAAAGATGCGTTTACGAGCAAGGCGGCGCAGATGTACATCAACAAACGAATCGAACGTTACGGAGAGGTGCGCATGTTGCGGATCGATTCGCGGACGAAGTCGATGGAGTTGATCTGCCACCTCGTTGGCGAGACCTCTCCGATCGCAGTGCACGTGCAGAGCTACGAGCTGCGAGATGCGGGCGACAAAAAGATTCTGAAAGTCGGCCCGTGCGCGTCGAGTCGCCCCTGGCTGCAGAACCTGCTCAACGACTTCGCGCGTGACCGTGAGTTTCCCGTGCCGGGGTGGGCTGCGGCTGCGCTTTAGATTCTGCGCCAGATCTTTCCGTGGCATTCGTTGGGATCGCGCAATTCGTGATTTTTACCCGCGACTCCCCGCCCGCGCAAAGTCGATCAAGCGTCTGGAAATCGATACGTGGTGTTGAAGATAAGTTGGACGTTTTTCGAAACAAACACGCGTACCTTGATCTTTCCGGTTCGCGCATCGGTGGGAATCGCTCGACCCTCAATGCGTCGTTCCCCGCCACTGATATTTTTCCCGCGACCGGTGAACTGCACCACCTCGCCGCGTTCCAGTCGCTCCAAGTCAGATTGGGGCAGGTTGATCGACAGCTCACCTTTTTCACTTTCAAAAAAATAGGGAAAAACTTTTGCCGCGTAGGTGGATGAGTAGGTGATGCCGCTACGCTGAAGCGTGGGCATTGTCAGCGCTACGCTGCCGATGTAGATCGATGTCTTCGTTGGCGCGATCTCAACCCGGCCGAAACGCCCTGAGGCTCCGCTGTCTGCTCGCCCCGGGATGGGGAAGCTCAGCGTGCCGGCGACGATAATGGACAACAGGAGGCGGCGACACATAGCGTGCGACTGTGCGCCCCGATCGGGCTCTCGCAAACGCGAAACGCAACGCGTTCCAAGGACGAAACGGGATTCGTTGAGTGCGACTGTGCCGCGAAGGTGAACTGTTTTCACGTTGCGCGCCAGAGCGCTGGGCCGTCATCTCGTGCCTTCATGGCCAAAAAGTCCTCTCATGCCACTTGGGGCGGTCGCTTCACCGCGGGCCCCACGGAACTCATGCTGCAGTTCAGCGAATCCGTGTCGTTCGATCGCCGTCTGGCTCCGTTCGACATCGCTGGCAGCAAGGCTCACTCCGCGATGTTAGCGAAGGTCGGACTAATCACCGTAAAAGAGCGCGACGCGATCCATGCGGGCTTGGATGAGATTCTGGCGGAGATTTCTGGCGAAGGGTTTACCTGGGATACCAAGTTGGAAGATGTTCATATGAACATCGAACAGGCGCTGACGAGACGAGTGCCAGCGGCCGCCAAACTGCACACGGCGCGGAGCCGCAATGACCAAGTGGCGACAGACATGCGGCTGTTTTTCAAGCACGCGTGCGACGAATTGTCGGGGAAAATTCTCGGCGCGCAGCGTGCCTTGCTGGCTCTGGCCGAAGCGAACCGCGCGGTGTTGATTCCGGGCTACACTCATCTGCAGCGGGCTCAACCGGTGTTCCTTGCGCATCATCTCTTCGCGTGGATGGAAATGCTGGCGCGCGATCGGGCGCGGTTGGCCGATGTGGCGTCACATGCGAATTGGTGCCCGCTCGGTTCGGGCGCGATCGCCGGAACCACGTTGCCGATCGATCGGGAGTTCACGGCGCAACAACTCGGGTTCGTGGACGCCAAAGGTCGGCCTCAGGTCACGCAAAACTCGATGGACACCGTCGCTGATCGCGACCTCTTCATCGAGTTCGCCACCGCGTGTGCGCTCTTTGGCGTGCATGTCTCCCGCATGGCGGAGGATTTGATTTTGTGGAGCAGCGCGGAATTCAAGTTCATCGAGTTGCCGGATGCGTTTTGCACCGGCTCGTCGTTGATGCCGCAGAAGAAGAATCCTGACTCGTGTGAACTGCTTCGCGGAAAATCAGCGCGGCTGCAGGGCAATCTCCACACCTTGCTCACGTTGGCGAAGGGTCTCCCCCTCACTTATAATCGGGACTTGCAGGAAGATAAACCGCCGGTGTTCGATAGCTTCGATCAGACTGCGATCTGCGCCGATGTGCTCGCGGGGACGCTGGCGGGAACAACGGTGTACTGTGAGCGCTGCGCGGCCGCGGTCGCGGATCCGGCGCTGCTTGCCACTGACTTGGCTGACTATCTCGTGCTCAAAGGAGTGCCGTTCCGCGACGCGCATCATGCCGTCGGAGCCGTCGTTCGTCTTGCGGAGAAAAACTCTGTCGCACTGGATCAACTACCGACCGAAGAGGTGCAGAGGGTGCATCCGTCGTTTGGAGCGGACTGGATTGCGGTGTTCGACTTGCAGCGCGCACTCGCGAAGCGAGTCGGCACCGGCATGCCGGGTCCCGTCCAAGTCGCACGGCAGTTCGCGCGTTGGAAGAAGTTGCTCAAGTGACGTGATCGCGCCGCTCGCGCGGCACCATGCTCGCACTTTTTCCCACCGCCAAGACTGATCCGGAGCTCGCGCCGTTTCGCGCCGGACTGATCTTCGGATTCTTCAACGCTCTGACGTGGCAGATCGGCATTGGCACGCCGATGGTTCTCTTCGCGGAGCGGCTGGGCGCAACGTCGTTTCAGGTGGGGCTGGCATACTCCTTCGTGTTCTTGCTCACGCCGGTGCAAGTCGCGGCGATCACGCTCCTGCCGCGGTACGGCTTCAAACGATTGTCGCTCGGCGGCTGGAGTGCGCGGAGCGTATTCCTCTCGATTCCGATCGGCCTTGCGCTGCTCGCGCCTGACGTGGGCCAACCGTGGATGGTCGCGACGCTCGTCTGGAGCGTGTTCTTCTTCTGTTTCTTCCGTTCGCTCGGTGCCGCCGCCATGACCACGTGGTTCATGGGATTCATTCCGCCCGGGATCCGCGGGCGTTACTTTGCGAGCGATCAATTTCTGTCCGGCATCTCCGGGGTAGGGGCGCTGCTCGCGTGCGCGGGACTGTTCGCCTTGTTGCCGATCTATACGGCGCTGTTGGTGCAATACCTGATCGCACTCACTGGCTCCACCTTGAGCTACTATGCGCTGAAGCGTTTGCCGGATATTGATAAACCGCCGCCCACGAGTCTTCGATCCGTCCTGCGGGATACGCCGAAGCATTTGTTTTCACCGTCTCCGTTTCGCCACTACTTGTGGCTGGCAGTCTGGTACACCGTCATCACCACGCCGATTCCGCCATTCGCGGCGTACTACTTGAAAGTCGGTGCGCATCTCAATGCGGGTGAGATCATGATGTTCGAAGTCTCTCGGTACTGCGGCGTCATCTTCGGCGCGTGGCTGCTGCGTCGGCGAATCGATATCACGGGCGCGAAGCCGTTCTTTCTGCTTTCGCTGTGTTTGACGGCAGTCGCGGCGGTTTGCTGGTGGTTGTACCTTGCGCAGATCATCACCGGCGCAGCGGTGATGGTCGCGATCTACTTCCTCGTCGGACTTGGCTGGGTATGCTGGACCGTTGGGAATCTGAACTACCTGCCGACGATCGCGCCCCATGCCGAGCGGGCACTCTTCGTCTCGCTCCATGGAGCCGCTACCTTTTGCATCGGCGGCTGTGCCCCGATCGTGTGGGGACATTTTCTCAAAAGCAGGGACGCTGACGGAACGCCTGCGATCGACGCGGGCGTTTTCCAGATTTTCTTTGCGACGGTGTTGGTGAGCGCGTGTGTGCTGTCGTTCCTCGTCGCCCGATTGCATGAAGATAAACGACGCTCGGTCGATCCCATCATCATCGGGAATGTGCTCCTCAATCCCGTGCGCGCCTTCTCGTACATCGTCGAATTGATTGATCTGCCCTTCTTGCGGAGCAATGGTTTGGCGCGTCCTCCGTCCTCTCGCGCAGAAACGAAGCCGGGGGAAGATCGTGGACTCGGAAACGAGGATCGCTAAACGCGCGACTTCGCGGATCGACCGGGCTGCATTTGAGCGACCTTGGGCCGCAACTCGTTCGCGGGAGATCGTTACGCCGGGTCTGATCAAACGGCGTTAAACGCGATAGAGCCGGTTCGGTGGACGGCGCCGCGATGATTCTGCGCTTCCGTTCTGCGGGATTCCGCAATTGGTTTGGGCATCGATGGCCAAAGTTCGCATCCTCTCAGACCGAGTCGCCAACCAGATTGCTGCGGGCGAGGTCATCGAGCGTCCCGCGGCAGTGGTAAAGGAGTTGGTCGAAAATGCACTGGATGCCGACGCGACCCGCATCGAAGTTGAGTTTCGTCACGGCGGGCGCTCGCTGATGCGCGTCGAGGACAATGGCCACGGGATGTCGCGCGACGACGCGCTGCTGGCCCTTGAACGCCATGCGACCAGTAAAATTCTCGAAGCAGCGGACCTCGATCGACTTTCAAGCTACGGATTTCGCGGAGAGGCGCTGCCTTCGATTGCGAGCGTGTCGCGTTTCGAACTACAGACCCGCGAGTCCGGCAACGACGTCGGCACCGAGGTTTTGATCAACGGCGGAAAGTTCGTGCACGTGCGCGAGTGTGGGCGGCCCGTCGGCACGCGGATTGAAGTCACGCATCTGTTCAACTCCGTCCCGGCACGTCGTAAGTTTCTCAAGACCGATCAGACGGAAGCCGCGCACATCGTGCAATGCGTGCGGTTGTACGCGCTGGCGTGTCCGCAAACGGCATTCACGCTCATCGAGGACGGACGGGTGATTTTTCGTTCGCCGGAATGCGCGACGCTTGTGCAGCGAATTGCCGAGATTTTTGGCCGGCAAACGGCAGAGGCGCTGGTCCCACTTGAGGGTGCGGAAACCGGCATGCGGCTCACCGGACTAATCGGCCGGCCGGGAGTCGGACGTGGCACACGGCACGAGATGATCGTGTTCGTGAATCAGCGGCCCGTCGACAGCCGCACGCTGAGCTATGCGTTGATCGAGAGTTATCACGAGTCTCTGCCGAAAGGTCGGTACCCGTTGGCGTTTGTGTTCTTCGAATGCGATCCGGCAGCGGTCGACGTGAACGTGCATCCAGCAAAACGTGAGGTACGGTTTCGGAGTGAGCCGACGGTGCGAAGTTTCGTGATACGCGCGGTGTTGCAACGGCTGCGCGAACTCGGTGATGCTGGTATACGAATGACCGACCCAGTTCCCGCCGCGACACCGCCGTTTGTTGTAAACGTCATCGCGACGTCTCCGGCGGTCTCGTCGTCAGTGCCACCGCGTCTGAGTGCGGTAGCGGGCGTGGTCCCTAACGGCGTCTCGAGCCGTGTCGAGACGACGGTTACCCCGCTTTCGACCCCTGCGCCTCGAATGGGATCTGAGCCCGCGTCAACACCAATGGATTCAGCCCCCGGGCCGAACGGGGCACTCACCCCGCTGTGGAAGTTCTTAGGCCTGGCTCACAGTAGCTATGCATTGTTCGAAACTTCGGCTGGGCTCGTGTTGCTTGATCGGCGCGCGGCTCATGAACGCGTGTGGTTTGAACGGTTGCGCGATCAGTTCCGGGCAGGAGTGGTGCCGAGCCAGCGGCTTCTCCTGCCCGTTCCCATGGAACTGGATCCGATTGCGGCGTCGCTGCTACTCGATCGCCTGAGATTTTTGAATGCCCATGGATTCGAGATCTCAGAGTTTGGCCGAAACTTCTACCGCATCGAGGGCGTGCCGGGCTGGATGGAACCAGCGGATGCCGAGCCGTTTATCCGGAATCTTCTCGGTGCGTTCCGCGAGGGTCGCTGGCCGGACGGAAATCCGGAGCTCGCTCGTGAGGAACTGGCGCGGATCGCTTCCGTTAAAGCCATTCGGTTGCCTCCCGCGGTGGGCGATGCCGAGCTGAGTTTGCTCGTCGCACAATTATTTGCCACCCAGACGCCGCTCACGAGTCCATCTGGCCGCCCGACGTACATCGAACTGAATCATGGCGAGCTCTCCCGCCGTTTTCAGAAATAGTCGGGCCGTGACCTCCATGGCACGAAACCTGTTTCCTTTTTTTTCCTAACTCTCTCCTATGCCGACGTTCGCTACGACACCGCCGATTTCTCCTGTACCCGCCAAGACGAAGAAACGCGGAGGCGCCAACGCTGCTCCCGTTGACAGTGCGGCCGCACAATTCGGGGCGACCATTCTCCATCATCTGACGTCAACGATGGCCCGACATCCAGGTGCCGCGACGCATCGCGACTGGTGGGTTGCGACTGCTCTCGCCACGCGCGATCGCATTCACGAGCGGATGATTGAAACCCAATCGGTCCACAACAATGAGAACGTCCGTCGAGTCTACTACTTCTCGATGGAGTACCTCATGGGCCGGCTGTTCGAAACCAACCTGCTCGCGACCAACCTGACGGAGCTGGCGAAGAGCGCTTTAAGTTCGCTCGGAATCGATTTCGACGCAGTCCGCGAATCGGAAGTCGACATGGGCTTGGGCAACGGCGGGTTGGGTCGTCTTGCCGCGTGCTTTCTGGATTCGCTGACGACGCTCGATTACCCGGCGCTCGGCTACGGCATCTATTACGAGTTCGGCTTGTTCAAGCAGGAGTTTGTGCATGGTCACCAAATTGAACATCCCGATCGCTGGGGTATGTTTGGAGATCCGTGGGAAGTGGTACGCGCGGATTACACGCAAGAGGTACACCTCTACGGACGAGTTGAAAACGTGTTCGACGATCGCGGTAACTCGCGTCCGCGCTGGGTCGGCACGCAGACGATCATCGGTGTGCCGCACGACATTCCGATCGCCGGCTACGGCACGAAGACGGTGAATCTCCTGCGGCTGTGGGCTTCAAAGGCATCGAAAGACTTCGATCTCGCAGCCTTTAACTCGGGCGGATACGTCGAGGCGGTTCGCGAAAAAGCCGTCGGAGAGACGATCTCGAAGGTGCTGTATCCGAATGATAAGACGGAAAACGGCAAAGAGCTCCGACTCGTACAGCAGTATTTCTTCGTGGCGTGCTCGCTACGGGACATTCTTCGGCGGCATTTCCGGACCCCGGTCAACACGTGGTCGAACTTCTCTGACAAGGTCGCGGTACAGTTGAACGATACCCATCCCGCGATCGCGGTGCCGGAGCTGATGCGAATTCTTTTGGACGAACACCAGATGCCGTGGGATACCGCGTGGGCAATTGTCGGCAAGACGTTTGGGTATACCAATCACACGCTGCTGCCAGAGGCGCTGGAAAAGTGGAGTGTTCCGCTGTTCGAACGGGTGTTACCGCGTCATCTCCAAATCATTTTCGATATCAACACGAGGATGCTCCAGAAAGTGGAGACGATGTGGCCCGGAGACGTGCAAAAGGTGCGCATCTGCTCACTGGTTGAAGAAAATGGGGGCAAGATGATCCGTATGGCGAACCTCGCCGTTGTCGGCTCCCACTCGGTCAATGGTGTCGCGGCATTGCACACTGAATTGTTGAAGAAGCATCTCTTCCCTGAATTTGATGCGCTTTATCCCGGCAAGTTTCAAAACAAGACCAACGGGATCACGCCGCGGCGCTGGCTCGCCCAGTGCAATCCCCCGTTGTCGGCTGCGATCACGTCGAAGCTTGGGAACACCGATTGGATTCGGAATCTCGATCTGTTGCGGGGCCTGGAAAAATTCGCCGATGACGAAACGTTTCAAAAGGAATTCATGGCGATCAAGCGGGCGAACAAGGTTCAGCTGGCCGCAGTGATCAAAACCGAGTGCGGCATCGATGTTTCACCGGACGCGCTCTTCGATGTTCAGATAAAGCGATTGCACGAGTACAAGCGGCAGCATCTGAATCTGCTCCACATCCTCGCGCTGTATCGCCGTCTGTTGCAGAACCCCGATTTGGATATCGTTCCGCGAGTGTTCGTTTTCGCAGCGAAAGCGGCGCCCGGCTACGATCTCGCGAAGAACATCATCCGCGCGATCAATCTCATCGGCGCGAAGATCAACACCGATGAGCGCATCAAGGGCCGCCTGAAGGTTGCCTTCCTGCCGAATTATCGCGTGTCGCTCGCCGAGAAAATCATCCCGGCCTCGGATCTTTCCGAGCAAATCTCGACCGCCGGCAAAGAAGCGTCCGGCACGGGCAACATGAAGTTGGCACTCAATGGCTCGTTGACGATTGGTACTCTGGACGGTGCCAACGTCGAAATCGGCGAAGAGGTGGGCGCAGATAACATCTTCATCTTTGGTCTCACGGTCCCCGAGGTCGAAGCCCTGCAGAGTGCCGGATACAACCCCTGGGACGTCTACAATCAGGACGAAGAGCTTCGCGCAGTGGTGGATTGGTTAGGGAGCGATTACTTCACGCCCGGCGAGCAAGGTGCGTTTTCCCTGGTGCATCACAGTCTGCTGGGAGGCGGCGATCCGTATCTCGTACTGGCGGATTTCCGCTCGTATAGCGACGCGCAGGCGAAGGTGGATGCCGCTTATCGCAATGCAGGCGCGTGGGCGAAGATGGCCATTCTGAATACCGCCCGCGTCGGCAAATTCTCCAGCGACCGTACCATTCGCGAGTACGCCGAACAAATCTGGAAACTGCCTGCCGTGGCGGTGAAGTAAACCGCCGGTTCAGTTACCGATTCCCTTATGGGCTGTTGGCTAGGCCGCAGCCTGCATGGAGGTTCGGCGTAGGCAGGTCGCTCGCGAGCCCAGCAGCTTCCGCAAGCGGCCTGATGCGAGCGCGCGGTGCGTTCCCAATTTACGAGGAGATTTCTGTCCTACTACATCGTTACGGCTGAGTTGAGCTTTACGGTAGCCGGACGCCCCTGATTGCCATCGCGAGGTGAGCGACGTGCGCCGTGGCGATCCAGCTGGATTGCTCCGGCGCTCCGCTTCTCGCAAGGAAAGGAAGTCGGCTGCCGTTTTATTTTAAACGCAACGAGGGCGGGCGAGAGTTCGTTCATACTGAGCTGGCAACTCTCATGGATTTGCAGAATCTAAGGAGATCGCATGTCTCCGCTTCGCCGCACGTTCGCCGCGTTCATCATCGCGGCGGCGCTTTGGCCGGACGTCAGGGCCAGCGAGTTTGAGTTTCCACCGATCAGCGGTGAACTCTCCGGAAATCTGAGAGCGATGGGAGTGCCAGGAACACCGCCAGTGGCGTGGACGCTTAAGATCTCTCCGTTGCCCGGTGGTCGTCGGCGGGCCGTAACTGAACTCACGACGAGCGGAGCTCGACTCAAGGCGACGGCTGAGATGGACCTCAGGACCGGGGACGGCACGTGGGAGATCACCGAGAGCGAACTGGACGCCGGCACGTGGCTCGCGATTTTGTCGCCGCAGTTGGGCACGAGTGCAGCGAATCTGGTTGCGGGTGGAAATCTGAAGCTGAGCGGCAGCGGCGTGGTGAAAAAGGGAAAGCCCTCAGGTGCGGCAAAACTTGTCTGGACTGATGGTTCAGTTCGCAACACGCGTCACAATTGGGCGCTCAACGGCATCACGTTGCATGCGGATCTCTCCGTCGATCCGGAGAACCTCGCCGCAATGAAGAGCCGCAGTCCGTGGGAGCTGTCGGTGAAAACGATCACCAGCACGCGATTCGGGGCACGCAATCTGGAGATGCGCGCGCAGTTCAACGACGATCGTACCGTATCCTTGTTGTCGGCACGAGTGGAACTCGCCGGCGGTCAGGTCACGATCGATCCGTCAATCGTTTCACTTTTTCCGCCAATCCTTGATTTTACGATTCGAGTCGATCGAGTCGGATTGCAGGACTTGGTCGCATTGGTTCCGGCCCGGATTGCCGATGCGCAAGGTCGGATCGATGGAGTCGTTCGGGTGGGATGGAGTAATGCGGCCGGCGTGCAGATCGGGGAGGGACAGTTCGACTTGCGGAACGATGAAACTGCGTTGTTACGGCTGGCGTCTGCGCCCGGTTTTCTGACGAAGCAAATACCGGAGCGGCTCTCATTGTTGCCGAAGTGGACTGGTTCGCTCGGCCGGCTGATTGCGCCCAAGAATCCCCTTTATCCTGACGTACGAGAGATCGAACTGGGCCACACGCAGCTCCAGATCACCTCATTTGGACTGAAGCTCATGCCACACCTGGACACTCATTCCCGGTCGGCATTGGTGAGTGTCAGTGCCCGCCCGACTCAGGCCGGAGGAGCGGTGAAGGCGGTTCATTTCGATCTCAACATCTCGGGGCCGGTGTCCGAGCTCCTCCACTTAAGCACCGAAGACCGGACTTCTTTCGAGGTACGCTAGTGTGGTCTAACGAACACTGTAGCCACACGCCTGTTATTGCGAGAAGCGGAGAAATGGAGCAATCCAGCTGGATCGCCACGGCGCGCTTGGCGCACCTCTCGTTGAAAATGAGGGGGGGCGGCAGGCTTCATTTTTCGCTAAACCGCTCTAGAAACTAAGTTGCTAGCTCGGGGGAGATCGGGAACGTTTACCTATGCCCCGCAGCTTATTGATTTTGGGATGCAGCCTCCTCGCCGCTGGATGTATCACCGTGAAGATCGATCCTAGTAAGCCAATCGAGGTGCATGCAGTGCTCGACGTGAATGTGAAAGTGGATCGTGCGCTCGACGACTTCTTCGGCGATCTCGATAAGAAGTCCTCAACGATTACCCCCCCCGCTTCCAAGCCTTGACTCCGATGAATTCAACTCGCCTTCGCATCGCTTTTATTGCCGCCGGCCTCGCGGTGAATTTTCTGTCCGCCACGACATTTGCAGAGGATTTGAACGCCGTGAAAGCCCGGATGGAGCAGCGCCTCTCGCTCCTGGATCAGCTCAAGGCTGAGGGGGTCGTTGGTGAAAACAATCGTGGGATGATGGAACTGAGAGGCGGCAACGGAGAGGCGGGAGACGCGGTGGCCGCGGAAAATCGGGATCGTGGGATGGTCTATGCTGAAATCGCCAAGCGGACCGGGACGTCCGTCGACCAGGTCGCGCGCCATCGGGCTCGACAGATCGTGGCTTCAAGCTCTCCGGGGGTGTGGCTGCAGAAAGACGACGGGAACTGGTACAAGAAGTAAACTTTCGTACGACAAGTCCGGTCGCACGGGAAACTCCCCGGCCCGGGGTGACCGGCGGAATGATCGTTGCGCATCGGGCATGGAATGAGCATCGTGGTGGCAACCGATTTCCTGATGATTTACTCTCCCCGGCTGCTCTCATTGTTCCTGTCACTTGGCGCTGTCGCTGTCTCGGCCGCGCGCGATTTCGTGCCGGCGATTGTCTACGACTTCGGCGGTAAATTTGATCGCTCGTTCAATCAGTCCGCGAGCGAGGGAGCTGAAAAATTCAAGAAGGATACCGGAGTCGCTTTTCGCGAGTTTGAAATCTCCAACGCGGCTCAGCGGGAGCAATCGATGGCGCAGCTGGCGAAGCGCGGAGCGAGCGTCATCGTTGCGGTCGGATTCACGCAGGCATCGGCGGTCGAAAAAGTGGCGAAACAGTATCCCGCGGTTAAGTTCGTGATCATCGATGGCGTCGTCGATCTGCCCAACGTTCGTTCCGTCAACTTTCGCGAGCAGGAGTCGTCGTTCATCTGCGGCATGGCCGCGGCGATGGTCTCCAAGACAGGCAAGGTGGGTTTTGTCGGCGGCATGGACATACCGCTGATCCGCAAATTTGCGCTGGGATATACCGAGGGTGCCAGGTACGTGAACCCTTCAGTCGAGGTCTTTCAGAACATGACCGGAACGACCCCCGCGGCCTGGGGAGATCCCACGAAGGGTGCAGAGCTCGCAAAGAGTCAATTTGGCCGCGGCGCGGATGTCGTGTTTCACGCCGCGGGTCAAACCGGATTGGGTGTGATGCAAGCGGCCAAGGACGCCGGGAAGCTCAGTATCGGCTGCGACAGTAATCAGAACTACCTTCATCCGGGCAGCGTGCTGACCTCCGCGGTCAAGCGTGTCGACGTTGCGGTGTATACCGCATTTAACGACGCTCGAAACGATACTTGGAAGCCGGGTCAGTTGCTCTTGGGGCTGAAAGAAGGGGGAGTTGATTTTGCCTTGGATGAACACAATCGCGCGCTGATCACGCCGGAGATGGAGGCTCGATTGAAGCAGGCGAAAGCCGACATCATCAGCGGGAAAATCAAGGTCTCCGAATACAAAGCGCAGTAGCGATCACGTGACGCCATGTCATCGTGGACAACCGATTCGGTGGCGCCGGCCGTGAAAAGCGATCTGTCATAATCTGCTGACCCGTGGCCGACTCCGTCTCTTCTCCGCCGGCAGCCCTGGAGTTGCGAGGAATCGACAAGCGGTTTGGGGCAGTGCACGCCAATCGTGCGATCTCGTTTTCCGTGGCACGCGGCTCCGTGCATGGAGTGATTGGCGAGAATGGCGCCGGCAAATCCACGTTGATGAATATCGTGTACGGATTTCACCGTGCGGATGCCGGCGAGATCTGGGTGCAGGGAAAACGCGTTGAGATCCATTCGCCACATGAGGCGATCGCCGCCGGGATCGGAATGGTCCACCAGCAT
>JBDSPT010000127.1:0-3789 GCA_039930205.1 Opitutus sp.
GCTCCGGGTCTCCGGGTTGAATTGTCATGTGGGTCATCGCTTGGTCCCTCAAGGCGCCTGCGCGGCGAATTCATTTCGCAGCCGCGCCACCGCCGTGTGGATCAGGAAGCCGACGTTACCGACCGAGAGCTCGGTGATGCGGCTGATTTCTTTGTAGCTAAAACCGTTTTGGAATTTCAGCCGCACGACTTCCTGTTGGTTCGGCGGCAAGCCATCAATCAGCCGCAGCATCGCTGCGTGAGTCTCGGCGCGTTCCAGCGTTCGACCGGGACGCGGATCGATCGCCCTCACCCGCTCCACTTCACCGTCTTCGAACCGCGTCATCCGGTGCTCTTTCCGCATGACATCCATCGCACGGTTGCGGCAGACCGTGAACAACCATTCCACGGCGTGGCCGTCGACCGCGGATTGGGGCTGTGCCATCAGTTTCACGAAAGCGTCCTGCACCACATCACGGGCACGATCAGGGTCTCCCAACAGTCGCGTTGCGTAACGAGTAAGCGGGACATTTTGATCCGCGAAGATCCGTTTGAAAAAATTCTCATCATCCGACTCATCCCGTCCGGGCGAAGGTTCGTTGGACATGGGGTCTCCCGTTAGTAGGACGCGCCGCCGGGAGTTTTCTTAGACGATTTCGCGCGTGATTCTCGCGTCTTGACGCCGTGCCCGCCGACGCAGTCCACCCAGTACGACGATCGTATCGTCGCGAAACAGAGCCGCTGAACAAGCCGGACAAATCGCATGGGTGGCTGACGTCGTTGAAATCGCCGAATGTTCATTGAAGCAACGAAATAGCCGGAATCGGACGGGTACTTGGCACCCGTCGAACCCTGTGCATCGTTCTCACCATGCGCCTTCGCAGCACGCTCGTTGGGATTCTGTTTCTCTGCACGATGATCACCAGCTGCAGTCGACGCGAAGCACCCGCCGACGCAGCCACCCGCAACCATACCTTGTTGTTGGGCAACCTGTCGGAACCGGCCGACCTCGATCCACATATCGTCACGGCGTACACCGATCAAAACGTAACCCTGGCGCTCTTTGAAGGTCTCACCGCGATTGACGAAAAGACATCGCTTCCGGTGCCGGCGGTCGCGGAACGCTGGGATGTTTCGCCCGACGGCCTGACCTACACGTTCTTTCTCCGGATGGGAGCGCGGTGGTCGAACGGCGAACCCGTAACCGCGCGCGACTTCGCGTATTCAGTCCAACGCATCCTCTCGCCGGGACTCGCTTCCGAGTACTCGTACATGTTGTGGTCCATCAAAAACGCCGAGGGATTCACCACCGGCAGGATCAAGACGTTCTCCGAAGTCGGAGTGCGCGCGGTTGATGACCGAACCTTTGAGGTTACGCTGGAGCGCCCGACGCCTTACCTGTTGTCGCTCGCAGCGCATCCCACCTGGTTCCCCGTCCACCGCCCGACGATCGAGAAGTTCGGCCGAATGGACCAACGCAGCACCGCGTGGACCCGTCCGGGCAACCTCGTGGGCAACGGCGCGTTCGTGTTGCAGCAATGGTCACCGAATTCACGCATCGTCGTAGAAAAGAACCCCCAATACTGGGACGCGGTGAACAACGGGCTCGAGCGCGTCATCTTCTTCCCCACCGAGAACGCCGATTCAGAAGAACGCGCTTACCGCGCGGGTCAGATGCACATCACGTACTCCCTGCCCATCGAGAAGATCGCGACGTACAACGAACGTTCGCCCGGGCAACTGCGCCGCGACGCGTTTCTGCAGACGTACTTCCTACGCTTCAACGTCACCAAGCCGCCGCTCGATAATCCCAAGGTTCGTCGCGCGCTCTCCCTCGCGCTTGATCGCGAATCTCTCGCCAAAAACGTCCTGCGAGGATCGCGGTTGCCTGCGCCGTATTTCACTCCGCCAGACTGCGCGGGCTATACGGCCGAAGCGCGGGTCCCGACTGACTTCGCCGCCGCACGCGCGCTCCTCGCCGAGGCAGGCTTTCCGCGGGGCGAAGGATTGCCGGTATTCGAGGTTCAAGTCCGCAATGACGACACTCAGTCAAAGGTCACCGAAGCGATCCAGGCAATGTGGCAGCACGAACTCGGTATCCGCATTTCCATTGCCCCATTCGAACAGAAAATCTGGCTGCAGAACCAGCAGTCCTTGAATTACACCATCGCCTTCTCGGGCTGGGTGGGAGACTTCGCGGATCCGGCCACCTTCCTCGAGCTGTTCACAAAAGACGCAGGCAATAATTGGACCGGCTGGAGTAACGCCGACTACGACGGCTTCCTCCAGTCGGCGGCCACGGCCACGAGCTCTCGTGATCGTCTGCAACACTTTCAGCAGGCCGAGGCCCTTCTTCTCGAACAGGGACCGATCGCTCCACTTTATTTTGGCGCCCGGGTGTATGCCATCAAGCCAGCAGTAAAGAACTGGCAACCCAGCCTGCTCGGATTTCACCGCTACCAGCTGATCCGGCTCGGGCGATGATCATTCCCCCGGCCGAGCGCCCACCGAATTACGCTGGCGAAATACTTGTCGCCGGCGCTTCCCACTCTCAACGTCGCATCATGCGTTCGATCTCAACGATGTGCTTCCTCCTCGCCGCCGGGCTGGTCTCCGCACGCGCGGCCGACGTGGAGTTCATACGAGTCTGGCCAAGTTGGCGCGACGCGACCTCGTTCGAGCGCATTTCGGAGTACTTCACTGGCGAAGAAAACAACGGACGCGAAGTGGTGCTGCGCACGCATGCCGATCAGCGCGGCGGATTTTACTACCTGGTCCGCGTAAAAAACAGCGGCAGCGAGCAAGTGGGCGCCCAGTTTGTTCTGCACGTGGTGATGCCGACGAGCCCAGAGGTTAGAGTGATCACCTTCGCGGCCGCCGTGCCCCATCGCACCAGGGTCTTTGAACTGGGCTTAACGGGAGCAGACTGGCCCACCAAGGATACGCATCCGGTCGCGTGGAAACTTGAGCTGCGATCGGCGGACGATCAGCTGCTCGCGAGTTCTCAAAGTTTCCTTTGGGAAAAGCCCGCCAAGTAAATGCGCGGCGCCGGGTCGCGAGCTGGCGGGATAACGGGAGGCCACGTGATGCTCTCGCCCGCTGAGAACATGTTCGTCGGGTGGAGCACGTGGCGATCGTTCCGATCGCCCGTGTCACTCACACCAGCCGTGCTGCAGGAACTCGTCGACGGAGGACAGGCCTTTCGGTGGACACCGCAGTCGGAGTCGAGCTGGCAGGGCCAGTTTGGCGATTACGTGATGCGCCTGCGATCCGCCGATGAAGAATTGCAGTGGTCCGCTCCGCTCCCCGCTGGGGCTGAAGTCGAGCACGTGCTCGCGCGATACCTTGGAATTGAGCCGGAGACTCCCAGCCGTGTGGATCAACTTCCCTGGCGAAGTGATCCGCATCTGGCCCAGTGCCTGGCCGCGTTTCCTGGACTCGGAATTCTGCGCCAGCCGTTCGGAGAGACACTGCTGTGTTTTTTGTGCAGCGCGACGAAACAGATCGTGCAGATCAAACAGATGGTCGCGCTCCTTGCGATGCGACACGGTACACCGGTCGGAAATGAATTCCACCGTCTGCCGACGTGGCCTGAACTGGCCGAAACGACCGAGGCTGAATTGCGCGCGTGCCTGCTCGGTTTTAGGGCGCGGTACATTCATCAGACAGCGCAGGTCCTCGCGGCGCATCCCGGGTGGCTCGATGAAACTGAGCGCTTGCCGTATGCCGTCGCGAAAGAGCGGCTGTGTTCCCTCCCTGGTGTCGGTGAGAAAGTCGCGGATTGCGTGCTGCTGTTCGGTGCCGGGCGTCT
>JBDSPT010000128.1:0-4892 GCA_039930205.1 Opitutus sp.
GTTTCCCGCCAAGGAGCGTGGTCTCGCTACCGGGCTGTTTAACATCGGTGCGTCAGTCGGTTCGATGCTGGCGCCGCTCCTCGTGGCGTGGGTGATTTTGCACTACAACTGGCAGGCGGCATTTGTCGTGACCGGCGGAATGGGTCTCGTGTGGGTGGTGTTGTGGTGGTTGTTCTACAATCCCGTCGATCGGCATCGCGCGCTGTCGCAGGAGGAGCGCGAGTACATCCACGCCGGACAGGAACGACACCTGCAGGGTGACGGCTCGCGTCCGGCCATCCTGTCGATTCTCAAAACCCGAAACTTCTGGGGCATCGCGCTTCCGCGGTTCCTGGCCGATCCGACGTGGGGTACGCTGACGTTCTGGCTGCCGCTGTACTTGAGTCAGGTACGGCATTTTAATCTGAAGGAAATCGCGCTCACCGCCTGGCTGCCGTTTGTTGCGGCCGATCTCGGGTGCATGTTCGGTGGAACCGTGGTGTTCGCGCTGCAGAAGCGCGGCGTCGGCCTGATCAATGCGCGTCGGACGGCCTTCACGATCGGCGCCTTCCTGATGGTGGGCATGGCGTTCGTCGGTTTTGTGCAGAGCCCGTACGCGGCAGTCGCCTTGTTGTGTCTGGGTGGATTCGCGCACCAGACCCTGTCGGTCACGGTTATAACCATGTCGTCGGATTTGTTTCGACGCAATGAAGTCGCCACCGTCACCGGCATGGCCGGCACCTGCGGCAACGCCGGCATTCTGGTTTTCAATCTGCTGATCGGTGTGCTGGTCGTGAAAATCGGATACACACCGTTTTTCATCTGCCTCGGCCTACTCGATTTGCTCGGCGCCGTCGTGCTTTGGACGCTGGTCCGTGAACAGCCGCCGGCCGAGCCTGCTCCGCCTTCGGCCGCAGCGGCACCCGTGCGTTGATCGGTCGCCGGTAACCGTGACGCCCTGAATTTCTCATGAGCGACTCTCCTCTGCATATCCAAAATCCCATCCTGCGCGGTTTTAATCCCGACCCGTCGATTTTGCGCGTGGGCGATGACTACTACATCGCGACCTCAACCTTTGAGTGGTATCCCGGAGTGCAGATCCACCATTCACGAGATTTGGTGAACTGGCGGTTGCTGACGCGTCCCCTGCGGCGTCCGAGCCAGCTCAACATGCTGGGCGACCCGGATTCCTGCGGCGTTTGGGCCCCTTGCCTGACTTACGCGGACGGTCTCTTCTGGTTAATCTACACGGATGTGAAACGCTACGGGCGAACGTCAATGGGCGGTGCGTCGGGAGCCTCGCTTCGGGATTTTCACAACTACCTCGTGACTTCGCCCACGATCGATGGCGACTGGTCGGACCCGGTGTACCTGAACAGCAGCGGATTCGATCCCTCGCTGTTTCACGACGACGATGGGAGGAAATTTCTGGTCAACATGCTCTGGGATCATCGGCCCGGCAGGAATCGTTTCGCCGGCATTGTGCTGCAGGAGTACTCGGTCCCAGAGCGAAAGCTGGTCGGCGGACGAGAAAACATTTTCACCGGAACACCACTTGGACTGACTGAGGCACCGCACCTCTACCGGCGGAACGGGTGGTACTACCTCATCACGGCGGAAGGCGGAACGGCGTGGAATCATGCCGTGACGCTGGCTCGCTCACGAAACCTCCGCGGGCCGTATGAGTTGCATCCGGATACTTACGTGATGAGTTCAAGGCTGCGACCCGATGCGGCGCTCCAGCGCGCGGGGCACGCGGATCTGGTCGAAACACAGAGTGGCGAGACGTACATGGTTTACCTCTGTGGTCGACCGCTGAAAAATCGAGGCCGCTGCACGCTGGGGCGGGAAACGGCGATTCAGCGAATGGTGTGGTCGGGGGACGGTTGGTTGCGGACCGAAGACGGAGCGGGCGTGGCGCAGGCGACGACACCAGCGCCGGATCTGCCGCGTCATGCTTTTTCGGATGCACCGGCCCGAACCGAATTCGATGCGCCCACTCTGCCCCTGGATTTTCAATGGCTTCGCTCCCCATGGCCCGAGGAATTGTTTAGTCTGACTGCGCGGCCAGGATATTTGCGGCTGTGGGGACGCGAGACGATCGGAAGTCACTTTCGCCAGGCGCTCGTGGCGCGACGCCAGCAGTCGCATTGCTATTCGGCGCAGACGGCGGTCGACTTTGAACCGCATCATTTCCAGCAAGCGGCCGGACTGGTCTGTTACTATGGTTCATCGAAGTTTCACTATCTGAATGTGTCGCACGACGAGAAGATCGGGAAATACGTCGCCGTGATGTCGGCGATTCCCGACGGAGTGGTAACGGACGCGTTTACCGCGCCGGTTGCGATCGCGACTGGGCAACCGGTGACGCTGCGAGTGGAAGTGGATCAGGAACGATTGTGGTTCGCCTTCCGCGTGGCCGACGGGGCGTGGCAGTGGTTGCCACAACATTTCGACGCCAGCATTTTGTCCGACGAAGCGAGCGCGCCGGGCCTCCCGAACTTCACAGGCGCGTTCGTCGGGATGGCGTGTCAGGATATGGCGGGAACGGCGCTGCCAGCGGACTTCGATTTCTTCGAGTATCGCGAACGCAATTTTCTGGTTGATCCGCGAAGTGACCATTCGTGATGTCCGAGGGTTTCGCCCGCACGCCCAAAGCCTGCTTGGCTGTCCTCTACGTCCGGGTCGTTCAACTTCGCATCGAAGGGTTCCCGGAACGATATGGGACGGAAGCAGAGTCGGTCGTGAGCAGTGAGTAAACGAACCTGACCCTCACGCAAAGGGCGCCGAGGACGCGACGGTCGATGGAGGAAGCGCGCTGGCGCGCGGTCGTTCGGTCGGTTTTCAACCTTACAACACGGAGGGCTCGGACGGCGAAATAGGTCGGTCCGAACGCGACCGAGGTAACAACGGTCTCAATACCGACAACCGCGCGCCCGCGCGCTGCCTACGGGCGGAGCACGCGTTCTCGGCCGCATTCGGTCTTCGTCTCCTTCGCTCCTTCGCGAGACATCAATCCGGATCAGCGAAGATCAGCCAAAATGTGCGGCTAGAGCGGTTTAACTTAAACTGTAGCCGGACGCCGCCTCATTGTCATCGCGAGGTGCGCCGTGGCGATCCAGCTGGATTGCGTCGTCGCTGCGCTTCTCGCCATGACAGGAACTCGGCTACAGTTTTGTTTAAAAGGCTCTAACCGTTCGGCGGATCGATCCAGCTGGACCGGCCGCGCGCGAGCGCGCCACCTCCATTTCGAACGCTCCATCGAATCCTCTTCGTCCCACGCGAGAAAGTCAGGGGTTCACGACGTTCTGCGGATGGCCGGCGATAAACGCTTTCACGTTGACCACGGCGATATCCAGCAATCGGGCACGCGCGGCTCGAGTGGCCCACGCAATATGCGGCGTGATGAGGCAGTTCTTCGCCTGCAACAGCGGATTCTGCGCGCTGGGCGGTTCCACCGAAAGGACGTCGATGGCCGCTCCGGCAATTTGCCCCGACGCGAGCGCATCCGCCAAATCCTGTTCCACGACCAGCGGTCCACGGCCCGTGTTAATCAGAAACGCGGACCGTTTCATCAGCGAGAGTCGCGCCGTGTTGATCAACCCGTTCGTCTCCGGCGTGAGTGGGCAGTGCAGCGAAATCAAATCGCTCTGGCGGAAGAGATCCTCCAGCGAGACACTCTCAGCGCCCTCCACCCGCCGCCGCGACGACGTGATGACCTTCATGCCAAAGGCTCGACCGAGCGCACCGACGGCCTGGCCGATGCGACCGTAGCCCACGATGCCAAGGGTGAGACCATTGAGCTCGATCAGCGGACGGTCCCAATAGCAAAAATCGGGCGAGCGCGTCCACTTCCCGTCGCGCACCGTTTGCGCGTGGAGAGCGACGTTCTGCGTAAGCTCGAGGATGAGAGCGAACACATGCTGCGCGACCGAGGGCGTCCCATAGGCCGGGACGTTCGTAACCGCGATGCCACGAGACCTGGCTGCGGAAATGTCGACCACGTTATAGCCGGTCGCCAGCACTCCGATGTATTTGGCTTCTGGTAACAGAGCCAGGGTCGAGGCGTCCAAGGGCGTTTTGTTCGTCAGGAGGATTTCGGCGCCGGCCGTCCGTGGCAGAATCTCGCTGACCGCGGACCGCGCGTGAATCTCGCAGTCGCCGAGCTGGCGCAGGGGATCCCAGCTGAGATCTCCGGGATTCAAGGTGTGTCCATCCAGCACGACAATTTTCATCTAGAGCAAATTTAGTAACGGTGTGGCCGCGCCCGTAAGGGCGTGGACTGGCAGGGCCCCAAGCACAAAGATCCACGCTCTCACGAGCGTGGCTACATCTTTTATTTAAGTGGAGTAGAGATAGGTTGAGCTGCGCAGAGCACGTGGACACGACACGTCCTTCGCCCGCGCGTTCAATCCCTCTCCGCCGCTCAGATCGCTGCGTCCGGTTGACGGACCGGGCGGATCAGCAGCACCAGAAACACGGAGAGCAATGCCACCCCGGCGAATACGCCGAAGATCTGATTCAGCGGCACATGCCGGTCCCGCAGCGCGCCGAACATCCAGTCGCCGAAGCCGCCGCAGCTGATACTCACCAGATTCATGATGCCGTAGCCGGTCGCACGGAGTTCAGGTCGCGTGATCTGGCAAAGGATCGGCATGTTGTTGCAGTCGAAAAATCCCCAACCGAGACCGAACCCCACCAGCCCGACGAGTGCGATGGTGAGTGTTGACGCATTCCCGACACAGAAGAGCGCCGGGAGAAAAAGCAGCATCCCCAATGCGCTGGTAAAGATCCGTCCGCGAATACTTCGCCGCATCCATCGATCCGCGAGCGTCCCTCCAACCACCACGCCGACAATCGAGGCGAGCTGGACATACAGGATGGCACTCACCCCAGCTTTCCCCTGCCCCAGC
>JBDSPT010000129.1:0-4733 GCA_039930205.1 Opitutus sp.
CCTCTTCCCTCCTGCCGTCGTTCTCACCCGGCTGATTTCGGCCGTGCTGGCATTTGTTGCGCTCGTGACTGCGGCCGCTGCTTCGATCGCCCTCCAAGTTTCTCCCGCGTACGGTATTCCGCGCCAATTTCCACCAGGTACCACGATTGTTCTGAAAACGGATTCCGCACAGGGTTCAACCTACCAGTGGTTTCACGATGGTGCGCTGATGGCTGGGGCAACGCTTCCCACCCTCACGCTGACCAACCTGATCACGAGCAACAGCGGAAATTACTCTCTCCAAGTCACGACCAACGGTCGGGTCGAGCAGAGTGAGTTTGAAACGATCAACGTCATTCCATTGCCGCCCAGTCCCGTCGACCCGACGTTCAAGGCCGACCTCGATCCCACAGCGTCGGTGTATTCGGTTGGACCTTTCGCGAACGACGGAAGCGTGATCATCATCACGTCGACGGATCAAACGACGTGGGGTGCGGTCCGCCTCAGTCCGACGGGGAGTCGCGTCGCAGGCTTTGCGTTCCCTTCGTCCGGCGGCCGAGTGCTGGCGGGGTTTGGCAACGGCGATCTCATCGCATCGCTTCCACCTTTTCGATTTAACGCCAACGGAAGTCCAACGACTTTCATGCTGCCCGCACCGTTCGATTCGTCGAAGGCGCTCTCAAAGGCACTGGTTCAACCCAACGGAAAGTTTCTCCTTGCCCAGGGTAAGCTATTGGCGCGATTCAACCCCGACGGTTCAGTTGATTCCACCTTCACGTATTCGGCGGAGGCGAGCGGCGTCACCCAGGTCCAAAATCTACAGGTCGACGAAGCTGGCCGAATCTATGTTTCCGCCACCCGGTTGAATCCCGTCCCATCCAACTTCCCCGCCAGCTGGACGGTTTTCTTCCGCCTCGCTGTCACGGGAGAGCGGGATCGCAGCTTTCTCGAACAAGCGTCCGAGCCCTTGTTGTACGGAACGTTCCAAATCACGCCCCTGCGTAGCAATCGGTTGCTCTACTATTCCGCCTACCACGGCTACCGGCTATGGAAACTGCTCCGCGAGGATGGGACCGCCGATCCAGGATGGAGCGGTTCTGTCACGTTTACCGAAAGACCGATCGTCGTCGATCCGGCAACGGACCAAGTCTACGTGGCCAGCACGAGCGGCAACCTGCTCCGATACAAGATCTCCGCGACGGGACTCACTCTCGATGAAACGTTCTATCCCGGATTCAGCTCATTTGCCTCCGTATTGCCTTCAGTAATACCCCACGTGGCCGGTGTAGATGAGCGGGCACTTCTGCTCGCCGGCAATTTCGACCTTTGGGACGGGTTCGCTACCAAGGGGGCGGTTCGGTTGAGAACCGATGATCCGGTGTCACCGCCGCCCCTGGTGGCACGGATCGTCGGCGCAACGAACTACCCGGCCAAAGGCAACGTGTTTACCCTTGGCTCATCGGTGTCAGGACCCGGGCCATTCCTCTACACCTGGAGCGCCCTCGACGGCCAGCCCCTCCCGGCCAGCACCACGTCCGAGAAACTGGAGCTGGCCAATTTCTCGGAGGTCAATCTCGGGCGGTATCAATTCCGCGCCACTCGCGCCGACGGAGTTTCCGTCCTGAGCGACGTGATCAAACTCCAGCTGAGCCCGCAGCTGCCCTATCTGGCCAATCTGTCCGGTCGCGCAATGACCGGTTCTGGCGAGGACACGGTGATCGCAGGTCTCGTGACGAAAATTTCTGCCGGTGCTCTCGGCTTACCCACCCTGTTGCGAGGCGCCGGACCCGCACTGCAGCCCCTCGGCGTATCCAATTTCCTACCGAACCCGGCCATTGATGTCGTTAATTCCAGCGGCGTCGTGATCGCAAACAACGATCAGTGGTCGTCGGATCCGGGCACGCGAACCGCGGCCATGTCTGCGGGCGCCTTTGCCTTCGCGGACGCGAGCAACGACGCCGCCCTGCTGCGCTCCTTTCCCACCGGCACCGCCACGCTGATGCTGCGCAGCCAGGGCCAGGGCGACGGCATTGGTCTGCTGGAAATCTATCAACTGTTCCCGAACGGGAGCGAATACGGGTACCAGTCATTGATGAATCTCTCGTTCCGCGCGAAGACAGGTCCGGGTGACAACGTCACCATCGCTGGGTTCGTCATCGTGGATCCACAGAACTTCAAACGCTCCGCTCGCGTGTTGCTGCGCGCGATTGGACCGACGCTCAGTACGCAGGGCATCGCTCATCCATTGGAAAACCCAATTCTCACGGTCTACGACAGACTCGGAAATGTGGTCGCTCAAAACGATGACTGGGGGCTCAACACGACGCTCACCGAGCGTGACCAGCTCGCAGCGGCGATGAAGCAGGTCGGAGCCTTCGATCTCCCCTCGAACAGCACCGACTCCGCGCTGCTGCTGGATCTACCTGCCGGCCCGTACAGCATGCACGCGACCGGCGGTACCGGTGTTGTGCTGCTGGAGGTCTATCACGTGCGTTGACGCACGGCCATGGCTTCCGCAGCGGCTGAACTTCGATGAAGCCGCATCGTGCAGGTAACGTTCGACGCAGGCAGGTTGCTCGCGAGCGCAGGAGCGTCCGCCAACGAACTGCCTACGAGTGGCACCGTGCGTTTCTAATCTCACAACGAGATTTCTGTTCGACGGCATCGTTCCAGTTAAGTAGGTCGACTCGCACGTTGACCGTCACCTCGTGATCGCATTCCCAAACCCGCGGCTCGTTGAGGTTCAGGCCCCAAACTATGACCGGCTCCTGACAACCTTATGTCAGAATGTGTTTCAAAAGCGCGCGACTTGACCAAGCAACTCGAGAAATCACCGCGGGACAAACGCCTGTTTTCGGCTACACTTCCCGTGTGGTTCCTCCTTTTGCGTTCGACCTCACCCGATGACCCCAGAAACTTATCGTTCCTATCGCGACCTTCCCGCGGTCGCAGGTATTTGCTCCATCCCCGACGCCATGCGGATCGGGCTCTCGATCGATGACTGTGTCAGTCGACTGAAACGCTACCATTGGGCGTTTCGTCGACTGCATCAAATATTTGTCGATCGACTGACCGCTGAACCCATTTACGAACTGAAGATGGGCTTCAGCCTTCACGCGCACTACTGCGCGGAGCACGCGGCTTCATGGCGTACGCGCGTCGCGGAAATGCGTGAGCCGCCACTCGGTCTCGACGTTGTGCCCGACGAGGCGCTGGACGTGTTCTTCGATGAAATTCGCGCCACGCCGGACACCGCATCGCTGCTGGTGGGCATATACGATTATGCCCTCCCGCACCTCCGTGACGCGCTCCAACGACACATCAAGGTCACCAATCGGCTCGTCGATCATCCGAGTTTCCGCATCTGCCGTTTCGCCCTGATTGAGATCGAAGAGATGATCGAATATGGGGCGCAATCGATCACCCAGCTCGTTACGTCCGAGAAACGGGCCGAACTCCCCCCATGGACAACTCTCCTCACCGGACTGCTCCAACAAGCCGGCGGTCTCGACGGCACCGTCGCCCGCTCCCCAGGCCCGCTTGTGCGAATGTATTCGAGCACGCCGCACACGTATGACGGCGTGCCGAAACGCGACGAGCGGTTCCCCGATCCTTACAACATGGGCGTTCACGCCGAGTTGTTCTTATATGACGAGAATATGCCCACCGGCGCGAAGACGCTGATGATGTATTACAAACGGCTCCGCGAGATCGACGTACCGGAAATGATGGCGGGCATCATCGTGCAGACGACCAACAAACCCTGGGCCTACACGGTCGACATGACGCGTCAGCTCTGGGACGAAGCGCGTCACGCAATGATGGGTGAGGTTGGTTTCGTGCGAGCGGGCATCGACTGGCAGAATTTTGTGCGCGTGAACTTCACCTGGTCTCTCGCGTTGAACACCCAGCTCACGCCGCTCGAACGACACGGCGTGCTCTACTTCATCGAGCAAGGATTGATGCCGAAGACAGGAAAGAGATTTGAGTGGGAAGTCGGCGTCGCGTCCGGCGACGCGTTCTCCGCCATGATCCAGGACTATGACTGGGCCGACGAAGTGCTTCATTCGCGTATCGGTCGCGAGTGGTACGTGAAGCAGATTGGAAATACGAAGGAAGCCACCGCGTTCGGCGACCGATGCTGGTCGAAGGTTCTTATCGATTGGAACAGTTACCGCGAAAAAGGTCTGACCCAGCACGAGAACTGGTGGCCTGCATTGTACCGCGAATGGTGCCGCATCCACGAACAGACGCCCGATCCCGCCGTCGCCGCATTCAGTTCCAGTTACGCCGTGGCCCGCGCCGATCTGCAGGAGTTGGGAGTCTCGGGCTGAAACCACGTAGGCAGCGCAACAAGCCAAGTGACCCAGCTGGACTGCCACGCCCCTGACTCGTCGGGGCTCCTGCAGTGAGCTGTGGGGAAAAGCGGATGCATGTTCACCTGAACTGCTCTGGCAGTATAATTTAAACTGTATCCGGTCGCCCCCTTGTTGTCATCGCGAGGTGCGCCGTGGCGAGCCAGCTGGGTTGCTTCGTCGCTCTGCTCCTCGCCATGACAGGCAGTCGGCTCCCGTTTTATTTTAACTCCTCTCGCTTAGCCCGGCGCGTGACCCCTGGGGCTGCGTGGCCAGCCATGCCGCGTTACCTATGAATAGATTCGAGTGTCCTCTCCGTAGCTTTTCTGGTTGGCTGCGGTTGCGTCGATCCTTCTCAGCAACCCCCACCCCCGCTTGTGAATGTTAATGTTGTTGCCC
>JBDSPT010000130.1:0-10425 GCA_039930205.1 Opitutus sp.
CTTGATCTCGAACGACACGTTGCCGCGCGCCGAACCGTCCGCCTTGAGGTAGCCGATCTGGAACAGCACCTTCAGGAACGCCACGATTTCGGGGACGTCATTGGCCCCGCCGGGGAAACCGAAAGACGGATGCTGGTCACCCCACGCCGGACTCGTGCGCTGGTCGGCGAAATAGGCGTTGCCGATGTGAATGTGCGCAATGTGCTCCTTGACCGGCACCAATGCCTGCTCGGGCGACTCGCCGAGCAACGGGATATGGCTCAAGTCCACGAGGAGCCCGAAGTTTTTGCACGAACGCTTCACCCGCTCAGCGATCTCGCGGGCGGTGGCCACGGGGCCGATGAGCGCTTTCTTGTCGATCTCTCGGTCGAAGACTTCGAGCACGATTCGGCAGCCACGGCCACCGGCGTAATCGCAGAGCTCGACGAGGGATTTCTCGAGCCGGTCCATCGCCGCCGGACGTTCGGCCGCCGGCACGTCGCTGCCGCTGAGCAGGCCGACATCCCGCACGCCGAGTTCGGCCGCCTCGTCGATCGCGTGTTTGATCTCGCTCACCGCCCGAGCGCGCATGGCTTCGTCGTCGCTGTTCAAGTCCAGCTTCTGAGTCAACAGGCGCGGCTGGGCCCCGTACTTCAACTCGACAGCAGAGCCGGCCAGCATCGCTTTCACCTGGGCGCGCACCGCCGCATCCTTGATCCAGGAAATTTCCAAGACCTCAAAGTAGGGATCGACCAGAATCTGTCGGATGGTTTCGAGTATCGGGCCCTCGCCCTTGATCGTGGCCGGAAACGCCATGAAGTGGACGATGCCCGGACGGATGTGATGGTGCAGCGGAGTGTGCATGAAAAAAATTCACCGGGTCGGAATCATCCAGGGCCAGACATAGGCCTGCAGCATCACGAGTCCTCCAACCAGCAACGCCAGAGCCACGCTGTGCCAGAAGACCGAACGCAAGATGGTCCCGGCATCGGGACTGTCCGGGTGACCGCCCGTGGCAACACTTGCCACGACGATGCTCTGCGCATCGATCATCTTGCCCATGACGCCGCCGGAGCTGTTCGCCGCCGCCAGCAGCACCGGGGAGAGCCCCAGCTGCTCGGCACTGACTTTCTGCAGGTTGCCGAACAGGACATTGGATGACGTGTCGCTGCCCGTGAGCGCGACGCCCAGCCAGCCGATCAGCGGGGAGAAAAATGGAAACCACCATCCGGTGCCCGCCATCAGCAGGCCCATCGTGGTGTCGGTGCCGCTGTAACGCGTCGTGAACCCGAGCGCCAACATCAGTGCGATCGTGATCAAGGACACGCGCACTTTCCAGATCGTCCGGCCATACAACCCGAGGAGTCGCCCTGGCTTCAAGCCGAGGACCAAACCGGCGAGCAGGCCGGCGAACAGCAGCGCGGTGCCCGTGGCAGACAAGGCGTTGAAGCTGAAGATCGCCGCCTCGGCCTCCGGCTGCGCGACAACGGGGGGCACCCGCAGCACGGCCTTGTGGAGCAGCGGCATCTGGAGAGCCGGCGAAAACCAGCCGTTGAGCGTGCTCTTCACGACTGGCAGTCCCCACATGAACACAAATACGCTGAGGAAGATCCATGGCAGCCAGGCCTTCCACCCCGGTCCGGTATGCGGCGCCCCCGACACCGGAACAGGCCGGGCCGCCCCGGCATTTTTTTGAGTGTCCTTCGGCTGCCAAAATCTCATGAGCAGCACCAACGAACCCATCGACACGAGTGCGGAGATGATGTCCACGAGCATCGGGCCGACGAAATTGCTCACCAGAAACTGTGAAAGGCCGAAGCTCGCCCCGGCCACGAGGCACGCCGGCCAGACGGCTAACATGCCGCGCCAGCCCGACTGCGCAGCGACCAGCCAGAACGGCACCAGGAGGGAAAACAACGGCAGTTGCCGGCCCACCATCGAACTCAAGAGCTGCAAGTCCAGATCCGTGATCTTCGCGAGGGTGAGCAGCGGCGTGCCGAGCGCCCCGAACGCCACCGGCGCGGTGTTGCCGATGAGCGCCAGCTTGGCTGCCTCCAGCGGTCGGAAACCCAGCCCGATCAGCAACGCCCCACTGATCGCCACCGGGGCGCCAAAGCCCGCCGCGCCCTCGATGAACGCCCCGAAGCTGAACGCGATCAGCAGGGCCTGGATGCGGCGGTCACCCGACAGGGTCGCCACCTGCTTTTGCAACACTGCGAACTGACCGGTTTCCACGGTGAGATTATAAATAAAAATCGCATTGAGGATGATCCAGCCGATGGGAAACAAACCAAAGGCCGCGCCATAACCCGCCGCGGCGAGCGCCAGCGTGGCCGGCATATGATACACGGCAATGGCAACTGCCAGGGCCATCAGCAGACCGGCCAGCGCCGCGATCTGGGCGCGGACATGCCAGAACGCCAGCAGACCCAACAGCGTGACCACCGGGAGCGCCGCGACCAAGGCGGACCAGCCAATGCCGTCCAACGGGGAATAATTTTGGGACCAATTCATGGGAGTAGACTAAGGGTGTAAAACTGCGCCGGGAAACTGCCAGCCAGTCCACCGCGCAGCGACGAAAAGTTGCAACCGGGAGACTGATGACGATCGGATCACGTACTTCGGGCAGCAGGACTTTTCGTCAGCATCACGATGAAGCCTGCTGCTCTCGGCGGAGAAACTATAGCAAGTTCGGCCCGCTCAAACCATGCACAAAAAGAGAAGCTCTTATGTTTTTGCATTCCAGCCCGGCCCTCCCCCGGTCGACCAGCCGCCGACAGGCGGCGACCATCCACCATCTGGAGCCGCGCTGTAGCACGGGCAAAAACCGGCTGCGATTTTCGCCCGCCAGCACGTGCAACCCAAGCGCTATAGCATTTAAAGAAGAGATGTAGCCACGCTCGTGAGAGCGTGGATCGCACGACTTGGGGCAGTCCCAGTCCACGCCCGCATGGGCGTGGCTGCTCCAATGCTGAGTTTGCTCCAGTCCCCGCCTCACGGGCGTGGCTACGCCATCGCTGAAATTGCCCAGGGTCCATGCAGCCAACGGCTGAAATATTTTCCGGCGGCCAATTGTCAGCTCGTCAACGAGCCGGTCAGCCTAAAGCTCGGTGGGGTGAACTTCCCCGAAACCGCAGGCGGATTCGCCAACCCCCGACGACGATGATACCCCCCACAAGAACAATGCTGGGATGTTTGTTGCTGTCGCTGCTGGGCGTCGCAGCCGGCCGGGCCGGCGAAACCACCTCGGAAAGCTGGAAGATGGAACTGACCGATTCCGGTTCCGCCGACTGGGCGGACCGGTGGTTCCTCGACGGCAAACTCGCATCCGTGCGCAACACTGCCGACGGCATGGTAGTGCAAAGCGGCCCGATCGCCGCCGGGGACGCCGGTCACGCCGTGTTGTGGACCAAGGCGTCCTTCGCGGGTGATCTCAAAATCGAATACGACTACACCCGGCTCGATGCCAATCGCGACCACACCTCGGTTTGTATCCTTTACC
This sequence comes from Opitutus sp., assembly GCA_039930205.1. Taxonomy (GTDB): domain Bacteria; phylum Verrucomicrobiota; class Verrucomicrobiia; order Opitutales; family Opitutaceae; genus Opitutus. The sequence continues at coordinate 3,482 of JBDSPT010000130.1, forward strand.
TGGACGCGACCGGAATCGGCACGACGGAATTTCCGGTGGACCTTTTCACTTGGCGGAACCGTCGCGCGGTGCCGACGATGTCGCTCTATTTCAAGAACCTGAACGCCTACCATATCTCCTATGCGTGCACCGGCGGCGAGGATAACGACTACATCCGCGCACGCCGCTATCCGACGAAGGGCCAGTTTCAGCAGGACACCCTGATCCAACCGAGCTACGGCAAGGTTCACCTGTTCGCGACCGGCGAGACCTGGCATCTGGTGGTCGAGAAAATCGGCTGCGCTCTCACCCTCACCGCCTCGCAAGGCGCGGACGTCCATGTTTGGAAATGGGATACGACCGCCTTCCCTCCCTTGCACGAGGGTCGCATCGGCTTCCGTCAAATGCGCGGACGTGAATCGCGCTACGCCAACATCCGCGTTTCGAGCAAAACCCCTTAGCCGTAACCATGCCGTCGGGATCGGAGAATCGTTGTAGCATCGGTCGTGAGACCGATGACCCGCGCCACCCCCGCCCGCGCCGGTCGACCTTCACGGCGTCCAACGCACCGTTTCACCGGACTTGAATTCCCGAGCGGAAGTTACCTCGCCGTAGCGCAAGGTCGTGCGAACGCTCTGCGATGCATGGACCGTCGCGACGTCGAGACGACCGTGGCTCCACTGGAGATCCACCACGAATCCACCTCTGGCCCGCAGGCCGGAGATCGATCCGTCCGGCCAGGCCGATGGGAGAGCCGGCAGGAATTCCAGTTCGCCGGCCTGAGATTGCAGGAGCATTTCAGCAATACCTGCTGTACCCCCAAAATTGCCATCGATCTGAAACGGCGGGTGCGTGTCAAAGAGGTTCGGATACGTCCGTTTGGGGCTCAGCAAAGCCGACAGAATGCGGTGGGCTCTCTCCCCGTCGTGCAGTCGCGCCCAGGGATTCAGCCGCCAGGCGATGGCCCAGCCGGTTGAAAAATCGCCCCGCGTCTCGAGCGTTCGCTTCGCGGCGGCCGCCAATTCCGGCGTGCCGCGCGGTGTTATCTGATTGCTGGGATGCAACGCATACAGATGCGAAACGTGCCGATGCTGCTGCTCCGGCGCGCCCGCGTCCCAATCTTCCAGCCATTCCTGGAGCTGCCCTTGCGCTCCAATCTGCAAAGGTGGCAAGCGACCCAATGCGGCCGCGACTCGCTCACTGAAGGCGGCATCTTCACTCAACACCCGGGTCGCTTCGAGACAGGCGCCAAACAGGTCCCGCAGAATGGCCAGATCCATCGTCGGACCCGCCGCGATGGAAACACCCGGATGATGCGCGTTCTCCGGTGATGAAGACGGACTCGTCACTAACCACCGTCCCGAAGGATCCGGCACCAGGGTGTCCAAAAAAAATTCGGCTGCTCCACGGAGGATCGGAAACAGCTCTCGCAGAAACTTGGGATCACCGGAAAAACGGTAATGCTCCCAAAGTTGCACGGTAAGCCAGGCACCGCCCATCGGCCAGACTCCGCTGAATGCCCCATCCACGGGCGCAGCAGCCCGCCACAAATCTGTGTTGTGATGTACGACCCAACCCCGGGCGCCATATTGCTCCCGCGCGACAATCGCCCCCGTTTCGGAGAGATCGCGAACCATCGAGAACAGGGGCTCGACACATTCCGACAGATTGGCCACCTCCGCCGGCCAGTAGTTCATCTCGGTGTTGATGTTGATCGTGTATTTGCTTTCCCATGGCGGATTCATGCTGTCCGTCCAGATGCCCTGCAGATTGGCCGGTTGAGTGCCGGGCCGTGAGCTACTGATGAGGAGGTAGCGTCCAAACTGAAAATAGAGCGCCGCCAGTTCGGGATCGGGGGTCGACTGCGCCCTGCGCAAACGCTCATCCGTCGGCACTGACTGGGCATCCTTGCTGGCACCGAGATCCAGCTGCACCCGGCGAAACAGGCGCTGGTGTTCGATCCGATGCGCTGCGAGCAATTCGTCGAATGTTTTCCCAGCAACGTGAGCGAGCGTCTCTGCGTTCCGAACTGCAGGATCACCGCTCACATCTCGATAATTTCGGAAACTCGTGGCTGCGCTCATTACGACCGTGACACGGTCCGCGCCGGCAACCCGCAAGGTGCCTCCCTCTGACGTGACGCTTCCTCCCTCGTTCGACACCGCCAGTCGCGCCTCGAAACGCAACGCGCCCTCGATGCCCTGGGCGTCACCGTTCCGGCCGGCGAGCACGATGGTATGGTTATCCGCTGTGCTCGTGGAGGCTCTCTGCGGACTTTGCATGCCGATGAGAAGATCCAGCGAGCCCCGGTAGGCAGACCTCCGGTCGCGTGCGGTAATGCGGATCACGAGCACCTGGTCCACGGCGCTGATGAAGGTTTCGCGGCGGTGCTCAACGGCCCCGATCCGGAACGAGGTCGTTGCCACGCCAGTGTCGAGGTCGAGTTCGCGTCGATAGTCTACGGCCGCGTCTGGCTCCGGGAGGGTCAGGATGATGTCACCGAGCGTCTGATACGGCATTTGCCGGATGGGCTTCGCCAGGAACCGCGAGTTCGCCAGGTCCTGCGCCTCACGAGCATGACCGTCCGAGAGAAGTCGTCGGATCTCGGGCAGCGCCTCACGGGCCCGTGGATCAACGGACGAGTAAGGGCCTCCGCCCCACAGGGTGTCCTCATTCAGCTGGATGCGCTCGACTCCGATTCCCCCAAAAACCATCGCGCCGATGCGACCGTTGCCGAGCGGTAACGCCTCGACCCACCTGGACGCCGGGCGGTCATACCAGAGTAGCTGAGGTTTGACGTCGCCAGCGAGCCGACCGGCGTGGGCACAGACCAGCGAAACGAGCGTCCATCGGAGGACCTTGAAATTCAGTCCACGGACGAGTGGCTTATCTGTCGTCAGCGTATCGGCGTCTCCAGCGCGAGATGAGGTCATCAGTAATTGGACGGAGGATTGTTGGAGTGGAGTCAAGTTTACGAACGGCCCGTCCGGCAATGAATACGCGTCGTCGAAATCAAACACGGTTGCCGTAAAACGCCCGCGACAGACAGACAACCTTCAGAACTGAACCGGCCCGCCCCGCTACGTTGCCACGCCACGCCCTCACTGAACCGGTTCGTTGTAGGCAGCGGGCTCGCACGCGCTCCGAATGATTTCCCCTTTTCAGAGGCCCTCGAACCGCGCGCGAGCGCGCTGCCTACATTTGGAAACTTCAAACCGTAGTACTCTCAAACCGAGCTCGGCGAGACACGTCCCACCCTACCGTCTGATCGCGGACGCTGTGTCCGCGATCAGGGAGCTTCGAGGAACAGAAGGTTGACCTTCACGCGAGTGAACCTTCGCTGATTAGAATCGTATCCGTGTGCTCAGCACGAGCATGCGCGGAGGGTACGGATTCGTGAAATCCTGATAGTATTGGCGGTTGAGCAGGTTCGACACGTTCAGCGCGTAGCGAACGTCACGCCCAAATGCCTTGTGTTCGTAGCTGACGACAGCGTCGAAAACAGTGTAGCTCTTCGGTGGGGGGCGCGGCAGATCGCCTTGTGCGCCGGGTCCAAGGTCATAACCACCGGCACCGAGCGAGAATCCCTTCAAAGCGCCTTCCGAGAATTGATATCTCGCGAAGGTCGAGCCCTGCCACGTAGCCGTGGTGGACAGCCGTTTTCCCAAGAGGTATTCCTGTCCACGCGTCACCGTCGTATACACTGCGTGGACGCGCGTGACGCCGCCCGTGAGTTGGAAGTTTCGCGTGGGCGAATAAAAGAGTTCGAGTTCCTCACCCTTTGAATTTTGCGCACCGCCAGGGAAGCGCACGAAGTTGCCTTTGTCGTCGAGAATCGTCGCGGACGTGACGGGGATCTGATCGAAATCGATATCGAAGTACGTTAGATTTCCTGAGAGCTTGCGGTCGAAGAGGTCGAACTTGAGACCGATATCGAGACCTTTTCCTTCCTGCGGAGGAAAAGACTCGCTGGGGGTGTATGCACCGGGGTTCGTGCTCGCGGGAGCATTGATCGAGAACCGCTCGTTATTGAGCCGAAAGGATTTCGAATAGCTCGCGTAGGCGGAAAGTCCGTCCGTCACCTTGTAGAGCAACCCGGTCTGTGGAACCGTCTTCTTCAGGTGATTGCGTGTGCTGCTATTGAAATCGCTCGTGAAGAGGTCGGCGGTACGGAAGCCCCCGAGGAAGTTGAGGCGCTGACCGAAAAACTGTCCCAGGTACGTTCCGTAATAGGAATCGCCGCCATCACGGGAGATGTCGTATCCGGGTGCAAACGCGTTGTTGGCTGCGGCCGGTTTGGTCCACCGGTTGCCAAAGATATCCTGCGCGTAGTTGCCCGAAACATTGCCAGCTTGTCCGTCGGCATTATTGCCGGTCCAGTTGGGATTCCCAACCGTGCGTCGATTCCGGTAGGTCCCGCGATAGAGTTCGTATCCAACAAGCAACCGATGCGTGGACGTGCCGACGTTGAACTTGTAGGTCAGATCTGTCTTCCAATTCATTTCGCGATTCTCGTTGGCGCCATAGCTGAACGGACGTGGACCGACAACGTTGGGATCGAAGAAATTAGAGCGACTCAGATTGTTGCCCACGAAACGGACCGGACCAACTCCTGGACCAGCAGTGTACGCTGCAACGCGGCGAATGCCGCCTTGGTACGCGCCGGCGGTGGCGCTGCCAATCGCGTTACCGTTCAAAGTGCTGCCTTGTCCGATGATGAACTTGTTGCCGAGGTAGGTGATGGTATCACCGGGGGCAGCAGTGATCGCTGCCTTGGTGACCGGGTCGGCGAGAGGCGCGTCAATCACGTTGGTGTCGTTGTTGCCGGAGCCGAGCGACTCTTGCGGGGTGCTCGCGTAATTCCACGATGAGCGAACGTCGAAGTTGTTCGCCAAATTCTGCTCTATGGTGGCGGTGTAGCTGGTGACATGCTGATCAAAGTAGCTGCCGAGCACAGGATCGCCCCAAGGATTTGAGCCAGGCTTCGCGTTGGGATTGATGCCCAGCGGCTGGCCGAGTCCGCCGCTAAACCGGTTGACCGATCCTTCGTTGAGTGGGCCACGCCACGCGATCGAGCCGTTGTTCTGAAAACCATCGATGTGCCGTTTGAGCGACTCGACTCCGAGGTATATTTTCGTGCCGGACCAGGGCTTCAGAATCACCGAGCCGAGGAAGGGCAGATAGTTTTGCTCCATGTTTTCGATGAAGCTTTCGCCCCCCTGATATCCGAGAGCGAAAAGATAGGCGACCTTGCCGGACGTGCCGAGCGGCCCCGTGGTCTCGACGTTCGTTCTGTATCCGCCAAAGCTATCCAGCTGAAGACTGAGAGCACCGCTCGGGGTGAACTGCGGCATCTTCGAGATGTAGTTCAGCGTGCCGCCCGGGAGAGATTCGCCATAGAGAATGGCGGTGGGTCCTTTGAGAACTTCAACGCGATCCATGAACATCGGCTCGTTGCCGCGCCAGTTGCGGGTGCCATCACGGAACACGAAACGCACCGGCAGTCCGCGGATCGTGAAGCTCTCCGAAAAATTCGTGCCAGCGCCGCCCTGGGTTGGCCCCGACGCACCTGGAATCACGCCGGTCGAATAGCGCACCGCTTCGGCCAAATTCGTTGCGCCGATCGTTTGAATGAACTCGCTCGTAACGACATTGATGGTGAGCGGAAGGTCCGCGAGCGGAGTGTTGAAGCGAGTGGCTCCGATACTGTTCGTGGCGTACCAGCCGCGGTCCTTGGAAACGTTGATCTCGAACGGGGAAAGCACGACCGCATCGGGTTCGGGCGGGGAACTCTCCGGGCTGGGTTGGGCGTGAATGAGACCCGCGAATAGGGCGCCGAACGCGCTGACAAAGGATAGTTTAGTTCGATTCATCTGATTCTTATCTGGAGGTTTGGGGGTTGGTCTTGGTTCTGAAACCGCCGAGGGTCGCTCGGAGGAAGTCGCACGTTTCACCATCAACGCACCGGTTCGCGGATGCTCAGAGACGCGCAGGTCGGTGTTGGCCAGCAGCCGCTCGAGCGCATCGCGCGAGACATAATCCCCGACGATCGCATTCGTCTTCACCCCGCGGACGTCGGCCACGAGATACACCAGCGGAGCAGCGGCTTGTCGGACGAAGAGCTTCAGCGATTCGACGGCATCCCCAGCTTCGATTGTGAACGTGCGCTTGGCTCCTGCCGCAGACTTTTCGGCGAGGGCGGGACCTGCCGGTAACTGCTGCGCTGATACCTCACGACCGGCGAACAAAGCCGAAAAGATACACGCACAACCCAAATAAAACGGAAGCCTCATGCGAGAATCATCCGCCAGCGCGGTCGGCATGGCCACCTTCCGCTGCGTGGGCGGAGAATTTTCAAATGAGATGGGGAAACGGGGCATCGCGAGCAAAACACCGGGGGCAATGAGTGCTCACCGTCGATGTCGAGCCGTGATGCGATTTCCGTTAAAACATTTTTGAAGATAGTTCGAATCGACCACCAACGACCAAACCTGAGTTGAAGGCACGGGGTAGGGTTTGCTCCGGCAAAGGCGTCTGACTATCCTCGATACACCTCTAAGCCGGACCAATGCCGTTGGACCGCGGATATCACGGATCGGCGCGGATGATCCAGAGGCAGACCCAGGCCGCGAAAACGGAATCCATCACGAACTGGAGGGGAAATTTGATCGAGTTTGCTGTTTTGCCTCCACTGCCTTGATCCGCGTCAATCTGTGTAATCGGCGGTTAGAGCGGTTTAACTTAAACTGTAGCCATACGCCGCCTCATTGTGATCGCGAGATGCGCGAAGGGCGCCGTGGCGATCCAGCTGGATTGCTTCGTCGCTGCGCTTCTCGCAATGACAGGAACTCGGCTACCGTTTTGTTTAAAAGGCTCTGATTTCGTCCGATTTTTTACGGCCAAGTTATCGCGCAGGTGTAGCTTCGAATCTCACTCTGTGCACCAGGGGACCAGCAGCCGGCGAA
>JBDSPT010000131.1:0-8059 GCA_039930205.1 Opitutus sp.
TTGATATAGTTCCCGGCCACCGCGATGTTCATTGCCACGAATCTTTGCGACGGCGTCTCGTATGTAGTGTGCAGCAGCCAATAGAGTTACGGCCATAAAACCTGCCTATACTTGGGCGTTGCGGAGAACGGATGTCGAAACGGTTTTGGTCGGCGGTGGAAATCGGCATCACCTTGAACAGGCGCTCACCTCAATATCCAATCCTGCGCCGGAGCTTCTCAGCGCCCTGGAGAAGGACTGCGGTAAGTCTATTTTTGGTAATCCGCGCCGCGGGCACTCTCTGCAACACGTTTTGCCCACGCCGCAAAAGCTAGCTGCAGTCGTTGTGAAATGTCGGGATGCTGCAAAGAAACGTCAGTCTTTTCAGCTATATCGCGATCGAGATTAAATAACTGGAAGCTTTTCTGACTATCAACACTCACTAGCTTCCAAGGACCATCGATTACTGCGAGCTGACGCATTTGTCCTGGGCGCCAACTTTCGGAACCCTCCCGCATCGGATAGTCGTAAAAGAGCTGACTCTGCCTCGAAGCCGCGTTTCCCCGCAGAATCGGCAACACATTTTCCCCGTCGAGCGGAAGTTTCTTGATCGGTTCAGTTCCGACCGCAGCAGCCAGAGTCGGCAGGATGTCCACCGCCGCAATGGGAGCGCTTACTCGACGGCCACCAGCGAATCCATTGGGCCACACAACCACGGCCGGCACATGAATACCACCTTCGTAGACATCTCCCTTTTCTCCGCGAAACGGACCGGAAGAATTGAGTTCGTGAACCCACGACGGACCATTGTCGCTACAGAACCAAAGCAGCGTATCCTGTTCTACTCCTAATTTGCGCAATGTGTTGCGAAGTCTTCCCACTTGCGCGTCCATGGCTGAAATGGCGCCAAACCAATGCTGCTCACGGATGGGCAAATTGGAATAGGCTGCGCGAGCCTCAGGCCCAGCAGCAACAGGCGTGTGCGGAGTTACAAACCATACAACCGCCAGAAAAGGCTCATTATTTTTAACTGACTCAGTGATGAACGTTACCGCAGGATCAGCAATTAATTCCGACGCATCACCTGCGATCGGTCCTGGCGCAGGGCGATGTTCACCGAGCCAGAAATTGAATGGCCATCTAGGTAGCGGTTGGCCAATCAATGTGCCTTCGCCATATACGATAGGGCGATCCATGATGTATTTATTGGCTGTCTTGGCCGTGCTAGTGAGATTCCAATCGTCGTCCCAAACGAGTGGATTGTAGTTTGGCATCGCAGATTCGGTTGCGAAGCAGACCTCAAAACCATGATGCCATGGAGCAGAGTAAGTTTCGGGTGGAAGTTTTGGGCCAGGAAACCCTTCATCGCATTCTGGTGTTAAAGTGCCGAGGTGCCACTTGCCGAAAAATCCGGTTCGATAATGAGCTGCTTGGAGCATGTCCCCGATTGTTTCCTCGCCGAGCGGCAGGGGAACGCGACCGGCCCATATTGTTCCATATCGGTTCGGGTTACGACCCGTCATACAACTGCCCCTCGTCGGTGAGCAAACGGGTGCGACATAGAAGCGATCAAGCTTTACTCCGTCTCGCATGAGTTGGTCCAGCGCTGGCGTGTGAACCTTTTTGTTTCCGTTGAACGCCACATCCCCCCAGCCCAAGTCGTCAGCCATAACCAAAACGATATTGGGGCTCTTGTGCGGCGGCTTGCTTTCCGCACCGACCACCGGGTTACCGGTGAATGCAGCCACAGCAAACATCAGGTAACTCACATAAGTGGTCCTTCGCGAGTATAGTATCGTTTTCATAATGGAAAATGATAGCTCACGAAATTTATTGGTCCTGCATAGCTAGTGAATATAGGTCCGCATCGCGAAGCATGAGCTTGATGCGGATCGTGCGCCCTACGATTTCATCTAGTTTCGCACTTCCGCGCCAAGCCACAGTCAGGTCAATCGCATCTCCAGTCAGCTCTTCTGCTTCTGCCTCACCAAAACCCGGAATATCTCTGCCACTCTCGTCTAAAAGCACGACTTTCACGAAGCCGCTGGCAGATGTGGACAAATTTATGGATAAACGACTACCGTCCAACACCACCGGGCGACTCGTGGCGCTGCCCACGGTGTATCCGGCGTGCAACGATGCAAATCCGTCCAATCGTAGCGTCATTCGCTCGAGGTGTGCCTGATTTGAAGTGTAGCCTCGGATGATAAAAAAAGACATTTCGGCCGGACCGGTCTGAATTACACCGAGGCCCGGCATGTTGCTCCGCGCTGCCCAATTGGCAGGATCAAGCCCCGGTCGAACAAACGACTCGAGGAAGGTTCGCTGATAGTGAGTGCCGCCTCGTGATGACATGAGAACCGCGTCCGACACTCCACGCCACATACTCCGAGCGATCTCATATTTTTTAAAAGCAGCTTCATCCAAGACCTGCTTGTTTTCGACGAAGCGAAACGGCATCGAAATCTCAATTTGGGGAGCACGAAAGTAGGGCTGAGTGGTATTCGTGTACAGATTCTCAACCCCACCTTGGTCAAATGTCATTCGCTCTGGTTCTGACCAATTCGAAAAGTCCTTTGAGATCGCGCGGGCAACCGTGCGCGTAGTCTTGTAGCTAAACTTTTCACCCTTCCTGTCCCCAGTCCAAGTGCGGAGATAAATCGCGTAACACTGTTCCGCCGGCAGCCAGGCCAGGACATTTTGCGAGTCGAGCGCAAAGTCAGTAAAGAGCGGCTCCCCTGGCAACCGCCGCCAGTGAATGCCATCAGCCGAGACAAAACGATACAGACCGCGCGTCAAACCGCTGAATTTTAATTGCGGATTGTTACCTGCGCCCCCCCCGACCGCCTTGTAACGCTCGTCCGCCGGTACTCCGGAACGGGAGTCATAAAGCACACAAAAATTCTCGGTCGCCCAAGTGGGCTCACCAGGTGGCAGGATAACGTTGTTCGCCTTGCTGCCGTTCACCTCAAATATTCCGAGGTTCGGCCGCACCCAGTGAATACCGTCACCGCTTTCCGCATAACACGTGAGGTTTTCGTTATCCCTCGCCCCAAATCCGCCGCGATAATACATCTGGAATTTTTCACCGGTTGAAACGACGGAGACATAGGCTACCGCCGAACCTTCCCAAGGCTGGTCAAAGGCCAGAGCGGGGCCCGCCGATACCGGAACTCCCTGACGATATTCCAGTCCGGAAATTGCCTCCAAGAGGAAATTGTCGAGGAAGAGCTCCCGGCGATTTTTGAGCAGGACGGCCTCCCTGGCCGAAAGGCCGGCGGCGGCGATCAGCGCGGCCAGGACTGCGCCGATCCCGAGCCTTCGCCGCCAGAGGCCGGGAGCCATACGGACACGCGATTGTTTACTGGAATTGTACTGCATAGAGCTGGGCATTTTTCACGCAGAATTTGACCTAGATCGTCGACCGCGAGCGCCGATGCCGTTCAAGGTGATCCGGGCGCTCAGAACCGGCAGGTGAGCGTGGTCTTGAAGACCCGACCTGGATCCATCTGCACCCAAATCGCCGACTCGGCACCCTGCACATACCTCTCGTCAAACAGATTATCGACGTTGAACTGCAGACTGTATTTTCCGCGCGAGTAGCTGACGAACGCCCGCGTCACATTGTAGGCCGGGAGAACGATCGGGACCCCGGCCGGCGTATAACCTGCCCCGGTGGAAATAAACCGCTGGCCCTTGTAGATTTGGCTCGCGCCAAAGCGGAAGTTTTTCAGCGCTCCCGTATTGAAGCCGTAGGACCCGGTAAGGCTCCACGTATTGTTTACTGCGGCGGTGGGCTTCATAAGATTCTGATCCTGGCTGTCGCCTGAATAACAGGACGCGATGACATTGACCGTGCCAGAGCCTAATTTCTTGCTGAGCCCAAGATTCAGATCGTAACCCTTGTTGGTCTGCAGGCCGTCTTGTTTGGCTCCGCTCGAACCCGGACTCGGATCGCCGGGGCCCTGGGTGAACACGACCCGCACATTCGTAAGCTCGATATCAAAGTAGGTGGCGCTCAGGGAAAGCGCGCCATTGAAGAAGGCGGCTTTGACGCCAAACTCATTATTGATACCGACGGACGGATTGAACGGATTGTTGCGGTAATCGACGCCGCCGTTGAAAAGGAACGATTGCGAGCGGTTAAAATAGATTGTGATGTCCCGCTTGAACGGTTGGAGAATGGCGCCGAAGCGGGAGATGGTCTTGCTGCCCTGTGATACCGTCGCCGTTCCGCTGAAGTTGGTCAGCACGCCGGACTTTTGGAAGAATTCATTGTACCGAAAGCCACCCAAGAGGATCAGGCGCCCCTCCCAAGTGCTCAGCTGTTCTTGCATGTAGGCGCCCGAGGAACGCGAACTGATGGAAACTTCGCTTAGGCTGCCAATCGGCGTGGTCGTCGGGAGGGCGTCATAGACCGGATTCAAGTAGTCCCAATTGGGCGTCGAGATCGTGGTGGAAGAAGTGAAGTTGTGCCGCGTATCGTTGCGTTGATCACCTCCAAAGAGCACCTTGTGCTCAAACGGACCGGTCTTCCCCCGAACAACAAAATCCTGCCCAAAGCTGATCTGGTGCCAGGTGGTATCAAACAGACCGGCTGTCTTGGCCACCGTATGGGCCGTTTGATTGAGGGCGCCGATCAAGTCACGAAGCCAGTAGTTGGTGGTGTTGTTGTAGCCCACGAAGGTCCGAGAGTCTAGGTTCGGAGATAACGCGGTTGTTAACGTGGCTTTCCCCCTGGCCTGGGTGATCTCATAGGACTGCCAAGGAAGGATGGTCGTGTAATCGTCAGGCATCTTGATCACCGCCCGCGTAATAGGATCGATCAAGGTCTTTGGCCGCACATCGTTGCTTGTACCGTAAGAGAAATCCGCCTCCATCTTCGTCTTCGCGGAAATGTCATACTCTACACCGCCGCCGATGAACCGGTTTTTTATGCGCCCGAATTTCTGAGCGTTGTAATCTGAATCCGTTGTCCCCACGTCCAAGCGATAGCGGAAGCTTTTGGTCAATGGACCTGACGCATTAAGCACGAAAGACCGGTAGTTGTAGCTGCCGATGCTCAAACGGGCCGTAAGCTTCGGCGTCTTGGTGGGCTTGCGCGTCACGTAGTTTATCACTCCGCCGGTATAGGAGTTTTGACCGAACATCATCGCGGCCGGGCCCTTGATCACTTCGATACGGTCCACGTCGTAAAGCGTGCCGATCGCGCTCGAAGTATAAGGAATGCCGTCCTTCATGTTGCTGGAAAGGCGGAACCCCCAGATGAATGTATCATCTCCCGGATTGAAGCTGCGGCGCACCGCGCTGCCCGAGACGGTTTCAATACCCTGCATGGGATCGTCAGATGCCAGATCCTGCAGCAGCTCCTGATTCGCGATTTGAATCGTCTGCGGGATTTTCATCAAGGACTCGCTCGTGCCCGTGCCGGAAATCGTGTTCTTCGACAGGTATCCTCTGTCTCCTTCACTCGTGACCGTGAAAGGAGAAAGAACCAAGGCGTCATCTTTTGCCTTCGCCGCCTCAGCGGCTGGCTTGCCCACCGGTGGGGCCTCCTGGGCAGACAAACTGGCACTTCCGATCATGGTGAGCACCAGCAGGAAGGCGAGATGGCGCACGAGTGATTTTGGGGTTGAAATAGTTTTCATGGATGCTTGTGGCGGGTTGGCTGTCCGAGAAAAGGGGTAGTGTATTTGTGTATACTTGTTCGGGAGTATGCAAGAATATTTAGCTTTCGCTGCATGCGACACTCTAATTGAACATGAAAAATTTGCTTTTCGACATTCCCTTTATTGCTTAATAGCATATATATATATAATGAAATGACGGACGAAAGTGGGATTCATGGATCAAGTTCATGATTTCTCCATTGGAAATACGCGTGTACACACACTGTTTTCACGTTCGGTTTATCAGCACTACAATCGTGGACAGCAACCACCGTCATTTCAGCCTAGGATTCCAAAGGGGTCATTCCAAAGGGTTGACTGTCATTAGCGTTTTTCACCGCACAGATGATGCATGGCGGGAAAGCTGCGGATTCACTATGCTGCGTGACCAATCGGGCAATTATGGCCGAGATGTGTTGGGCGCGTTGGGAGCTGCGAGGGAATTTGAGCAGGCGGTGCCGGCGGCGTCCGAACTGCATCGGTGGCGGATGGCGGCGGTAGTGGGCCAAGTATCGCGAGTAACGGGACCTTAGTCCGGGGTTTGGAGGTGGGGGTACTTAAGGCCAGGGAAGAACACGGCGGCGATCAAACTGAGGCAGGCGGGCGCCTCCTATGCGTGAATCACCAACGCTCTGTCGATGGGCGAGACGAGTTTCGTCAGAGTGCATTTAGTCGCGCCAAATAGTAGCATCTAGTGGCCCGACCCCGTCTAAATTCGCCCCGACCCCGTCTAAATTCGCCGCGCCGAGGTGCGGTTTCTGCGGGATCGCTGACCGGGACAGAACTGTGGCCGTATCGCAATAGAGCAACAAGGGACGACCTCTGCGTCGTCCAGGTTCGAAAGTAAAAGGACTCGGTCGAAAGCACGTGATCGAACCGGATCGGGAATGGAACGCTAATGGGATCTTCCCAACGGGGAAGATCTCGTTTCAGGAGCGACGGCGATATGGCCGTCGCGGTGACCCGGAGGTGCCGGCTGAACGCCGGTCATGAGTAGCGGCAGGCCTCCGCGCCTGCCGGTTTGGATGTGCTGCAAGAGGGCAGGCAGGGACGCCTGCCGCTACTCGATCGCCGGCAAGGTGAATCAGATCGAGGTAGCGCGGGTCCAGCGACCCGCGGCCTTTGCCTAGCCTGTCATTGCAGGAGCGCAGCGGCGAAGCAATCCAGCTGGATCGCCATTCTGCTGGCCAGCAGAACGCTTCGCGCACCTGCTCGTAATGGCAGCAGGACTCGAACGCCGCGGGTCAAAGTCCACTCCCTACCTCAATCAGATTCACCGCCGGCGATTAGGCTGCACCTCCGACTCACCGCGGCGGCCATTCAGCCGCCGCTCTCGAACCTAAATCCTCCCTTTGGGAAGAGTCCATTAGCGTTCCCAAACGATCCGTTCCGATCCGGTTATGCTGGATTGCCCACGTCGCTGCACACCTCGGGAGAGACCCGCCCCGACAAAAAAGGTTTACGCAGGCGACAGCGAAGCAATGACGCGGCGAAGTTCCATAATGGATACGGGCTTGATCAGGTGCGCGACGAAACCGGCGTCGCGGGAGCGGCTGAGGTCTTCTGCCGTCCCGTAGCCACTGAGCGCGATTCCACGCAGCCCATACGTGGCGCGCAATTTTTCCATCAGTTCGACGCCATTCCCATCGGGAAGTCCAAGGTCGGAAATAACCAGATCGAACGGATTCGAGGTCGCTGCCGCCAAGGCTTGGGCAATCGTCGGCGCGACCACCACCCGGTGTCCGTCACGCTCCAACAGCAGCGCGAGGGTCTGAAGGGTGCTTAAGTGATCTTCCACCACCAGCAAGCGGAGCGAAGGGATCAGGACTTTCGCCAGCGTTGGCCCCGTGTCGACGTGGCCGGGCAAAAGGGGTGAAGTCGTCTCCGTGAGACCTGACTGCGCTTCGACGGCTCCCGGCAGTTCTACCACGAAGGTCGAACCGCGCCCTGAGCCGGGGCTCTGCGCACTAATCCGACCGCCGTGCAGTTGGACGACCGCCCGCGCGATCGCGAGGCCCAAGCCTACGCCACCGAAACGATGATCGCCGACGAGGCCACCTTGGTCAAAAGGCCTGAAAATCTGCTCGAGCAAGGCGGGATCAATCCCGATACCCGAGTCCGCGACCTCAATGCGGAGCCAGCGCCCGCCTTCGGTTGCTTTCTCTTCACTCGTGCGAATTGAAATGCTGCCGCCGCGCGGCGTGAATTTCACGGCGTTGCGCAACAGGTTCCAGATGACCTGCTGGAAGCGCGCCGGATCGGCGATGAGCCCGCTGTGACGGGCCGCGAAGACACGCTCGATGGAAATCTCTTTTTCCCGGGCGTCCTCGCGCACGATTTCGATCGCGAGACCGATCAGCGAATGCGTGTCGCACAGCTGGGCGCGGAGCTGGAGTTTGCCATGCGAGATC